>JBBTEQ010000098.1:0-6041 GCA_038042235.1 Bdellovibrionota bacterium
GACCCAAAGTTAAGTAAAAAAGAACACCAATCTCTACGAGATGAGCTAATGAAGTTTTATGGGCCCGTCGCCTTAGCTGGTATCGGCTAAAGGTAGCTGGCACCTTAAGTCGCACTAAGCCACAGAGAGATTTTTATTGTAAAAAGTACCCTGTTTACGAGCACTACAGTGGTTTAATGCAACTTATTTATGAAGCTTTTACAAAAAATGGCTTTTTTTAGCATTCATTTTGCTGATAAGTGTCAAAAGTGCTATAACTTGTATGTTTCGTAGAGCATTCAAAAACTACCAGAAAAGGTGGAATGATGTCACAGTCCGTATCGCAAATTATATCGCAATTTAAAGTCGGAGATCACGCGGTTTACCCAGGGCATGGGGTTGGCAAAATTCACTCTATTGAGACAAAAGAAATCCTCGGAACTCAGCATCAATTTTACTCAGTACAAATTCTTGAAACTGGTATGAAAATTATGATTCCAGCTGCAAATATTCAAAAAATTGGATTACGCCACTTGATTTCAAAAGATGAAGCCACTCGCGTTGTTGAAATTCTTAAAGAAAAAGACGTCAAAATTGATACTCAAACCTGGAATCGTAGATATCGCGATTACATGGAAAAAATTAAAACCGGTTCGGTATTTGAAATTGCTGAGGTTTTACGCGACCTTTATGTGCTTAAAGTAGATAAAGAGCTAAGCTTCGGTGAAAAGAAGATGCTCGATACAGCCAAAAACCTTCTCCTTAAAGAACTTAATCTTGCTCCTGATGTTAAAGACGTTGTGAGCTCTGATGCAGAGATTAAAGCTATATTCGGCGTGCAGTAATTTCTTACAAAATTCACTTAAAAGTGTAAATATAAAAAGCCAGTAATTAAAACTGGCTTTTTTCTTTTAAGGAATACTTATGAGTTCAGCACCTTCAAATGTCCGAGTTCGTTTTGCGCCAAGCCCTACGGGGTATTTACATGTTGGCGGAGCCAGGTCTGCTCTGTTTAATTATTTATTCGCAAAGAAATATAAAGGTAAATTCATTTTACGTATTGAGGACACTGATCAGGCCAGATCTACCGGTGAATCTTTGCAAACGATGATTCAGGATCTGAAGTGGCTAGGCTTAAACTGGGATGAAGGTCCTAGCCCTGAAACCTTTAAAGACATGGGGCCCTATGCTCCGTATAAGCAAAGTGAAAGACAAGATATTTATCAGCAAAGAGCTCTTGAGTTGCTTCAGGCCGGAAAAGCCTATTATTGCTTTATGACTGATGAAGAGATTGAAATCCAACGTGAAAAATTAAAAGCTGCGGGCGCGCAAACTCATGTGGAGTCTCCCTATGAAAACTTAACCTTATCCGAAGCTAAGCAGCGATTGCAAAAAGGCGATAAAGCGGTTGTTAGATTTAAAACCCGTCATTTAAAAAAAGATTATATTTTA
Organism: Bdellovibrionota bacterium; assembly: GCA_038042235.1. GTDB lineage: Bacteria > Bdellovibrionota > Bdellovibrionia > Bdellovibrionales > Bdellovibrionaceae > Pseudobdellovibrio. The sequence continues at coordinate 1,432 of JBBTEQ010000098.1, forward strand.
AACGATCTGATCAGAGGCGAAGTAAAATTTCCGTCAGATATGGTGGGAGACTTTGTATTACTTAGATCAGACGGCATGCCGGTTTATAATTTCTGCTGCGTTGTTGATGATTATATGATGAAGATTTCGCATGTTCTACGGGCCGAAGAGCATTTACCTAATACCCTTAGACAGCTGATGATTTATGAAGGGCTAGGCTGGGCGGTACCACAGTTTGGTCATATTTCTTTAGTGCTCGATGATGATCGTCAGAAATTATCAAAACGTAAAGGGGCTGTGGCCTGTGATCAATTTAAGACTGACGGGTATTTACCTGAAGCGCTTATCAATTATCTGGCACTGCTTGGTTGGACTCATCCTGAGCAAAAAGAGATTCTTACTTTAGATGAAATGTGTGCGAGCTTTTCGTTAGACAGAGTTCATCCTTCTGGAGCGATTTTTGATCGAGTTAAGCTTAAGTGGCTCAATGCCCAGCATTTAAGGGCTCTACCCAATGCCGAAATCTATAAAAAAATTCAGCCTTTTTTAAATAATGCGGGTTTAAAATTACCTGATGATTCGAACTGGCAAATGCAATCTGTTGAGTTGTTTAAACCTTATATGGAAATTTTATCAGATGCAGTGAATTTATATTCTCCGTTAGATGATAATAAATACGAAATCGCTGCCGAAAGCGATGAGGTCTTAAAACAAGATTTTACAAAAACAGTTTTAACAGTTTGGAAAGAGGCCGTGAGTGCTCATCCAAAAGAGAGCTTTTCAGAAGCCGAGTTTTTAGCAATTCAAGACGAAGTTAAAAATAAATCCGGTCAAAAAGGAAAAAATTTATTTTTTCCGATTCGTATTGCCTTGATCGGAAAACCACATGGTGCAGAACTTAAAATTTTAGTACCATTGATGAACAAAAACTCGATTCTAAAACGAGCTTCGATAGCGCTAGCCAAATGCTAAAAGTATACAACACCTTAAGCCGAAAATCAGAAGAGTTTAAACCTCTTAAACCCAAAGCGGTCACAATTTATGTTTGTGGTCCGACAGTTTATGATTTTTTACATGTGGGCAATTTCAGAGGTCCGGTGGTGTTTAATTTTATCCGTAATTGGCTTGAACATTCAGGTTACAAGGTCACCTATGCGCAGAATTTTACTGATGTGGATGATAAAATTTTAAATCGGGCTATCAAAGAAAATAAATCAGCGCTTGAGATTTCGAGTACTTATATTAATGAGTATAAAAAAGATTTTCAAATTTTGGGACTAAGCCCGCTTGATCGTAGTCCTCAGGTGACCGAATTTATGCCAGAAATTATTTCGATGGTGTCTGAGTTGATTGAAAAGAAAAAAGCTTATGTTTCTGGTCATGATGTTAATTTTGAAATTTCGCAGTTTAGTGAATACGGAAAACTATCTAACCGTAAAACCGATGAACTAAAAGAAGGCGTGCGAATAGAGGTCGATGCCAGTAAAAAAAATGCTTTGGACTTTGCTCTTTGGAAATCGGCTAAACCCACCGAGCAGCTTAAATGGCCGTCACCTTGGGGTGAGGGGCGTCCAGGTTGGCACATAGAATGTTCAGCCATGGTTAAAGGAATGTTTGGCGATCAGATTGATATTCACGGTGGCGGCCTTGATTTAGTATTTCCTCATCACGAAAATGAAATTGCGCAGTCAGAGGCCTGCAGTGGTCATCAGCTTGCCAAATACTGGGTGCATTGGAATATGTTTAACTTCAGTGGCAGCAAAATGTCGAAGTCTTTGGGTAATGTGGTCAGTATGCGGGAATTCTCTCAAAAGCACCACCCAGAAATTTACAAATGGATTGTTTTATCGGTGCATTATCGTAGTGTGACTGATTTTAACGAAGACACTATTGACCGTGCATACGCAGGACTTGCTAAATTTTATTCAGCCATGGCCATGGCTGAAAATGTTTTAGCTAGTGATAAATCGATACAAGCCGCAACCGATGAAAAGTATAAAGCTGAATTAGAGCAAGCCTGGAAATCCATCGAAGAGAGCATGAATGAAGACTTTGGAACTCCATCGGCATTTGCTACTGTATTTGAAACTATTCGAAAATTTAATTCTCGTATTCGCAGAGGTATGAAATTAAATCCTCAGGTGAGTAGTCAGTGCGAACAGTTTTTAGTATTCATTAAAAAATTTGGTTCGCTTTTAAGTTTATTCCAGCAGTCACCGCAAAGTTTTTTAATAGAGCTTGATGATAAATTGTTAGTTAAATTGGGACATAAGCGAAGTGACATCGATATCCTTGTTGCTGAACGCAGTAAGGTTCGTGACGCAAAAGACTTTGCAGCGGCCGATGTGCTTCGTAAAAAATTAACTGAAATGCATATCGCAGTGAGCGATACGCCAGCCGGTAGCTTCTGGGAAGTAATTAAATAGTGAAACACAGATATTTACTATTATCAGCTTTAATACACATACTGATTTCGGGATTAACTTTTTTAAGATTCAACGTAATAAATATACCAAAAACCGAAGTGATAGAGGTTGAATTTAAAGAAATTATTAATGCTGATAAAGTCAGAGGCTCTAAACAGTCGAAACCCCGCTCTGTAAATAGTAATATTAAAAAAATTGAGTTGTTCCCGAGGACGAGAGCAGCAAGTTTATTAGCGAGGGTCGAAGAAAATGCAGAAGCTGCAAAAACACCTGATGTATTTGGACTGAAAAGTCATTTTAATGATTCTAAAACTTACGATAAGGATATTTCTGAAATCTTTGGTGATAATGGTAATCAGAATTGGTCCTATTACAAAGAGGTTTATAACAGAATAGATTCGAGCTTAATGTTTGATTCGATTTTGGCTCAATACAACCATTTCGGAAAAGTCTTTGTGCAGTTTAAGGTTGATTCTGATGGCTTGTTAATTGTAGATGGCCTGAAAACAGATGCGGCTGATGCAATCTTAAAAGTTCACGTGTTAAGAGCTATAAAAAAATCACTCAGCGAACCAATCGAGCTCGTAAAAAAATCTAAACTCAATCAGTACACTTTGTTTAATGCCGTATTTGATTTTCGATTTGGAGATCCTCGCAGAAACTTTTTAAAACAAGAAGCTTTTGGAAAACCGGTCTTTGTATTTAGGCGCAACACCTTAGAAAGACCCGTTGATAAAAAACTATTAAGTTATTTGTTAGATCAAGGCGTGGTGGACAATCCTTTTTTAATAGCCGAACGCTTGAAAAAATATAATAAAAAAAAGTACTTAGAAGATATTCAATTTGATCCTTTTGAAAATTACCGGCGCGACGTTTTTTATCTAATGTAAGACCTTAATCTAATTAAAAAAAATTATATTCATTATAAAATTACCAGCCTTGACACCTCTTAAATTGATCTCATAATAGTGGGTGAGGGAGGATAATAATATGACGCAAATCATAACTTTAGTCTTGAAAACCAAGAAAATTCCTTCAATCTGTCTACATGGCCATCCTCCTCGGCGATAATCAACGGCAGTAAAAACAGAAGACAAAAAAGTATTGTAATTAAAATTACCTAATAAAATTATCTATTTAACTAGAGGAAACAGTCATGTCTAAAAATAACGTTGTTATCACTTATCACAATTTACATCCATCTGAAATTACAAAATCATTTATAGAGTCTGTTATTAGCGAGATTCATCATGAACTACCTAAAGGTTCTAAAGTTAAAGCCAGCTTTACGGCAAAAGATGACATCGTTAAAGGTGTATTGCAGGCGGGTTCTCATGGAAAACCTTTTTTTGCCGCAGCGGCATCAACTAATATTGACGAAATCGCGACGCGTCTACTGATGCAAATGCGCCGGCGTCTTGAAAAATTTAAAAGTAAATCCACTAGACGCCTAAGTATTAAGGATTTGCCGATTAATGAAGCCTCCATTACTGATTATGGCATTGCAGATGCAGGTGAGGCTTCGTAGAGCGAGAATCGTATATTAATCGCAAATCAAATGTGCTTTATCTGTGTTAGAGTGCTAGTATTGCGATATGGCAAATCTTCCGAAACTCATCAGTAAAACTAAAATTATGCAGGGCTACCAGTGCCATAAAAATATTTACTTAAGTGTTCATCAAAAAGAATTAATTCCTAAAGTAACGCCAGAACTACAGGCGCTTTTTGATCAAGGTAATGCCGTAACAGTTGCTGCTCGTAAGCGATACCCTAGTGGTGTTTTAGTGGATTTTCCGGCGTATGATTTTATCGGGTCACTTAAAAAAACCAGAGAATTGCTGGCTGCGCACACGCCCATTATTTTTGAAGCAGCCTTTGAATACAAGGGTTGTTACGCTCGCGCGGACATAATTACTTATAATGAAATGACTCAGCGCTGGTCTATTTATGAAGTAAAATCCACAACCAAAGTTAAAGATGAGCATTTGGATGATGTGGGTCTGCAGGTGTGGATCATGGCTAATGCAGGTTTGCCTATCGAGAAGATTTCGCTGATGCATTTAAATAATCTCTGTAAATTTCCAGATCTTAATAATTTATTCATTGAAGAAGAAGTAACCGAAGTCTTGCGCGCGCGGCATACTAAAATTTCGGGCAGGTTAAACGAAATATTTAGTTCCTTAAGATCAGATGAGGTGCCGGATA
>JBBTEQ010000099.1:0-6449 GCA_038042235.1 Bdellovibrionota bacterium
GCCCACTGGACCGGTCCACTTCCAGCGTCGGACTGGCCGAAATCCCGCGCTCTGTGCTCATTTCTTTTCTAAAACGGTCAATACAAAGGGCTAGAATGCGTTTGGCTTTTTGCTCAGCAAATTCTTTGGTTTCTTGTTCAGCGAATTCAGCAGCTTTGCTATAGTCGGTTTGTGCCTGGCTGATTAAGTTAGAGGTGATCTGCTCAACAACCTCGGTAATTTCTAACTGTGTTTTTGCGGTTAAATTAGTTTTAAGAATTTCTTCGGATTGTTTTTTTGCTTCAATTATTTTATTAACTTCATTTTGTTTTGTGCTGAGTTTGATCGAGCTGTCTCTTAACTCGGTTTCTTTAAGCATCAAAGAAGCTCTAAGGGTTTTATATTTTTCCTCATTTAATATTTTTTTATCACTGACTTTGGCCTCTAGTTCTTCGCATTTTTGCTCCATGCTAAGATGTTGATCTTCCACATCGGCCCAGGCTTCAAGCTCAATTTCCTGAATGCGTTCTTTACGTTCTTGTTCTTCGGCCTGAGCTTGATCACCGGCCTCCTTTAGGAGTTCCGCGGCTTCTTCTTTAGCTTCATTGATAATTTGTAGTCTGATGAGGTAAAAAAGTAGATAAATTGCGCCAGATCCGAAGACTATACCAGTAGCTAAATAAATAATGATCTGAGTGATATCCATAAACCTCTGATTTTGTTTTTATATTTAGCTAGTGTAGCGTTAGCGGATTATAGAAACAAGCGTTGAAGTGGGTTTAAGCGCGTAATTGCGAGTGGCGCCAGATTTCTGCTGATGTAGCAAGTAGGCAATTGTCAGCATTAAAAATATTAAAAACCAATTTCGCATTTGCATATAAAAAAGCATATATTACCTTTAATTTGAAATTTAAGTTTTGGCGGACTGGGTTCCTTCATAATAAGATCGACAGTAATCAAAACCACTTTTTAAACTCAATAATACACTGAGCCACAGAAGTCCATAACCTAAGCGATTATTGGAAAAATTTGGATGTAAATCATTCAATAACAGCATAGGAATGGCAATCATTTGGAGAGCCGCTTTCCATTTGCCAGTAGTTTGTGCATCAATTACTATATTGTTCGCGGCAGCAGCAGCCCTGACTCCTCCAATTATAGTATCACGCGCTACAAAAAGTATGATCATCCAGGGATCAACTAAATTTTTTTGCATTAATAAAATAAGCACGCTGGAGACAAGAATTTTATCAGCAACCGGATCTAAAAATTTACCCAGATTAGATACTGCATTTAATTTACGAGCATAATAGCCATCATAATAGTCGGTTATAGATGCAACCATAAAACAGAATGCCGCTAGAACGCGGCCGAGATCCGTATCCCAATATAAAAATACCGCCGTTGGAGCGACTAAGACGATGCGTGATAAGGTTAAATACAAGGGTAATTTGCTCATGCGACTCATTAATTGTTGTTTGATTGAGATCGGTCTGTCAAGATTAACAAATTGTGATTAATAGTAATATTAGCTATGAACGCTTAGTGCATGTTTATGAAACTGATTTGATGGGGATTGTTCATCATTCGAATTATTTACGTTTTTGTGAAGAAGCACGGGTTCATTGGTGTAATAAAAAGGGTTTACTTAACGCTGGCAACCGAGCCGTGTTTAGTTTAGCGGTTTTAGAAACCAGAGTAAAACATCGCAAGACTACAAAATACCCAGACAGAATTCAGTTTGGAATTCAGGTAAAAACACAAGGTGCAAGGCTGATTTTTCAATATAAGCTTTTTGTGGCAGAAGAAGTTGTGTGTGTGGCAGAAACTGTGCATTGTAATTTAGATATGAATATGAAAGTAAAAAGATTAAGTTCTGAATTAATCAAAATGGTGGAGAGCGAGTTATGGACCGAAACCTGGCTTTAGAATTTGTAAGAATAACAGAGGCCGCTGCTTTGGCTTCTGCAAAATGGATGGGGCGCGGAGACGAAAAATCAGCTGATCAGGCTGCCGTTGATGCCATGAGAAAAGCTTTTGATACTGTTCGTATTGATGGCACGGTGGTGATCGGTGAAGGCGAGCGTGATGAAGCGCCTATGTTATTCATCGGTGAAAAAGTTGGACTTAAAAATGAAGATTCACCGTCGATTGATATTGCGTTAGATCCTTTAGAAGGAACCACCATATGCGCTAATGGCGGAGTGGGCGCTATTTCTGTTATTGCTTGCGCGCAAAAGGGCGGTTTTCTACATGCGCCTGATACGTATATGGAAAAAATCGCTGTAGGACCTGCGGCAAAAGGTGCGATTGATCTTGATTTATCACCGCGTGAAAATGTATTTCGTGTAGCTGAGGCCAGTAAAAAAAATGTCGGTGATATTACCGTGGTTATTTTAGATCGCCCGCGCCATGCCGATTTAATTGCTGAAGTTCGTAAAACCGGTGCCAGAATACACTTGATCGGGGATGGCGATGTTTCTGCGGCGGTTGCCACGGGTTGGGCGGATTCGGGAATTGATTTGTTAATGGGAACGGGCGGCGCGCCGGAAGGTGTTATTTCAGCGGCGGCCATGCGTTGTTTAGGTGGAGATTTTCAAGGTCGTTTAAAATTCAGAAATGAAGAAGAAAAACAAAGAGCGCTTAAAATGGGAGTGAAGGATCTTAATAAAAAATTCAAACTTGAAGAATTAGCTTCGGGACATGTGGTATTCTGCGCTACGGGTATTACCGATGGCCCGCTCTTAAAAGGTGTTAAGCTACTTGCTGGCGGAAAAGCACGCACGCAGTCCATTGTGATGCGCTCGCAAACGGGAACTATTCGAAGCATTGAAGCTCACCATAATTTTATTTTAAAAAAATCTTTGAGTTAATGTAAATGGAAGTAATTTGTTTTCATTGCCAAAAGATAAATACTTCCATCGGAAGAATAGGTTTTAGGGATGAATGTTTATCCTGTCGAACAGATTTACATGTTTGTAAAAACTGTGAATTTTATGATATTAAGGCTTATAACGAGTGCCGTGAGCCTAGTGCCGAGGTGACGCGAGAAAAGGATAGAGCTAACTTATGTGAGTTTTTCTCAGCGAGTAAAAACAAGTCTGGAGTTCTTGATGAAAAAACCAGATTGAAGCTAGCTGCGGAATCACTCTTTAAAAAATAGAATAGATAAAAATATACAGAACGAAAGGTGATATTAATATGGCATCAGCACACGCAGAAGAAGTTTTTAATTGCACGGCAGAAGAATTTTTTAAAATTGTTACAGATTACGAAAAGTACTCGGAATTTTTAACTGAAGTAAAGTCTGTTAAAGTTTTAAAAAATACTGGGAACACCAAAGAAATGGAATACCATGTTTCATTAATTAAAACTTTTAAATATAAATTGAAGGCAACTGAAGTTCCCAACAAAAGTGTTAAATTTGAATTTATCGGAGGCGATGTATTTAAATCCATGAGTGGCGGTTGGGTTTTAAAAGATCAGGATGGTAAGTGCGCAGTCACTTATGACGTTGAGGCATCTTTTGGAATGTTAGTTCCGGACTCGATGGCAAAACCCCTTGTTAGTGCTAATTTGCCCATGATGATGACAAACTTTAAAAAACGGATCAAAGCTGTTTATGGCAAATAATGATAATAAGGACAATAAAGATAAAAAAGACTCTCTTGGCGAAGCTATTAAAAAAATCATTTCTTCAGGTTCACCATCCGAAATATCAAAAGAGATTTTAACCACCGTGATGGGGCAGGCTTTGAAAGCAAAGGATGATATTACATTGAAAGTATCAAACGAAATGATTGCTTTGGTACAAAAAATCGACTTTGTAAAAGAATTTTCTAAATTTACTGAAAGTCATAAATTTAAAGTGACCGCTGAAATTGAGATTCTCAAAAAAGATAATCCTTCTAAAGAATGAGTGAAGTCTGGACTGCATTAGAACATCAAATCTGGAAGCTTTTAAAAGAGTATAATTTAGAAGCAAAGGATGAGTTTATCCTTGCCGTTTCGGGAGGTCTAGACTCAATGGTTTTGCTGTCTGTATTTTTAAAATTAAAACCCCAGGCCAAAATTACAGTCGCCCATTACCACCATGGTAATTCTGGAGATAAGATTCAGGATGAGTACCGCAATCGAGCACTGGCTGTTGTTAAAGAAAAGGTTTTATGCCTAGGTAAAGTCGATGTGAAGTTTTGTTCAGAAAAAAGTTCAATTAATTTAACAAGTGAAGAATTGATGCGTAATTCCCGTTGGAGTTATTTGCGAAGCTTGAAGACTTCTAGCGAAGTTATTGCAACGGCTCATCATTTAGACGACAGGCTTGAAACAATATTATTAAAAATGATAAGGGGAGCTGGGATCGACGGGATACTCTCTTTTAAAGTATGGAATCAAGAGATCTTTAGGCCATTTTTAAATATCTCGAAAGTGGACTTGCTGAAATATGCAGAGGATCATAAAATCACATGGGTCGAAGACCCTTCTAACGATGAAGAGCATTATCTCAGAAACTGGCTACGTGAAAAGTGGCTTAAAGATTTAGATCAAAAACTAAGCCAAGGAAGTACAAATTTGGCTAAATCACTTATGCGGATTGTTTCAGAGCTTAATGAAAGTCAGGTTTTTGAGCTTATTTTTTACCCTGAATCAGAATCAATGGCTTTAAGTCGAGGGTGGTATGAGTCATTATCGAAGTCAGATCAGCTCAGAAGTTTAGCTTTATTCCTAAAAAAGCATCAAATATTCAGTTTTACCTCTGGACAGCTAGAAGAAATTCGAAAAAGACTCGACAAAAATCAAAAAGACATCACATTTGAAATACTTAGTAGAAAATGGGTTATTAACGCATCGCAAATTATGCTACAATAAGCTTTTAGACGCTAATGAAAAAGGAGCTATATGAAAGCCAACCAAAAAACATTTGCATTATGGTTTGCCCTGATTGTTCTGACAATATTTATGTTCAGAGCTTGGGATGTGAAGCATCAGAAATCAATTGCAGATTTTAGTTATTCTAAATTTTTGCGTGCTGCTGAGCTAAAAGAAATTATAGAAGATAAAGTTGTGTTTATTCAAGACCGTGGGGAAATCCGTGGGGAAATTAAACCCGAGTTTGAAAAAAAATACAGCGGTACACAGTTTCAGATCCCGGGAAATATATCAGATAAAGGTTTTGAAGAAATGCAGAAGCTGGGCATTACTCCAAACTATGAAACTGCTCAATCGGATGGGTTACTGTCTTCTCTTTTGATGAATTGGCTACCTCTACTGTTAATAGTCGGAATGTTTATTTTTATTATGCGTCAGATTCAAGTCGGTGGCGGTAAAGCCATGTCCTTCGGAAAATCAAGAGCCCGCTTAGTAGAAAATAAAAATCGTGTCACATTTAAAGATGTAGCCGGAGTTGACGAGGCCAAGGATGATCTTCAAGAAATTGTACATTTTCTAAAAGATCCCAAAAAATACACCAAACTTGGTGGGCGTATTCCTAAAGGGGTTCTTTTGGTGGGACCTCCCGGAACCGGTAAAACTTTACTGGCCCGAGCCGTAGCTGGTGAAGCTGGAGTACCATTTTTTACAATCTCCGGTTCTGATTTTGTTGAAATGTTTGTTGGCGTCGGTGCCAGCCGTGTGCGTGACTTATTTGAACAAGGTAAAAAAAGTGCACCTTGTCTAATTTTTATTGATGAAATCGATGCGGTCGGCAGACACCGTGGTGCAGGAATGGGCGGCGGGCATGATGAACGCGAACAAACTCTGAATCAGTTGCTAGTTGAGATGGATGGTTTTGAATCCACAGAAGGTGTGATTTTAATTGCCGCCACAAATAGGCCTGATGTTCTGGATCCAGCACTTTTAAGGCCGGGTCGTTTTGACAGGCGAGTTATTGTTGGTAAACCTGATTTAAAAGGTCGGGAACATATTTTAGCTGTTCACATGAAAAAAACCCCATTGGGGCCAGATGTTGAAGTTAGCAAAATTGCCCGTGGTACCCCTGGAATGTCGGGTGCTGATTTAGAAAACTTAGTTAATGAAGCCGCACTTGTTGCCGCGAGGACTGACAAAAAATATCTTGAGATGGAAGACTTCGAAAAAGCTAAAGATAAAGTCATTATGGGATCCGAAAGAAAATCCATGGTGATCAGCGAAGAAGATCGTAAAACGACGGCCTATCACGAAGCTGGGCATACTCTGGTTGGTAAATTACTTAAAGGTCTAGATCCCATTCATAAAGTTACTATAATTCCGCGGGGTATGGCTTTGGGTTTAACTCAAACACTACCCGAAAAAGATGCTCTGAGTTTTTCTAAAATGCAGGCCGAAAACTGGATTGCCTTTGCTTTTGGCGGTAGAGCAGCTGAAGAACTTATTTTTAAAGACTTTACAACTGGCGCTGCTAATGACATTGAACGAGCTACAGCGATGGCGCGCAAAATGGTTTGCGAGTGGGGAATGAGCCCGCTCGGACC
>JBBTEQ010000100.1:0-14252 GCA_038042235.1 Bdellovibrionota bacterium
AAAGCTAATGCGTTACTTATCAGGCGCTTAATGCATAACCAGTTTGTACACAATGTTGGCATTTAAAAAAAATGACAGGGTCTGATTAGAGTTCAAAAAAAATATAAATAATTCCTGTTTTTCAGAGCGAGAAATGATTTTTTATCAATTTTTTTTCATTATTGATTAAGTATGAATTGCTGAAAATAAAAACAGCTTGAGTGATGTATTTAGTACACATACGTTTATATTTTTTTTAAACAAAAACATTAAAATAGAACTCACCTAAACTTTTTAGGTTGCGTTTACTTGCGGTCATAATTACGCTTTCATCCATAAGGTTAAACAATAAAACCATTTGCTCTTAACGAAAGGACGCAAAATGAAACAACTATTAGTAATCGCAATCGCCTTAACATCTGTTAATGCATTTGCAACTCGCGCTCGTATGAACGCTTTGGCTAACGCCCCACACTTGACAGATACTCAAAGTATTTATGGTCAACCAACAGACGTATTCGCTATCGGTAGCGACTTTGCTTCTCTTGAGTCTGGCGTTGCTACAGATACTGTTGCAGCCCCAGCTGTTGCAGGTGCAAATGCTGAAGGTATGATTCTTCGTTCTATGGGCGATTCAAAAGTGGGCGTGGCTTTAGGCCATCAGTCGATGGGTGCATTAAGAGGTCAGCTTTTAGCTGCTCCAGTTATCAAACAACAAAACCCTATTGAACTTATCTACGGTATGAAAAATGGGGATATGAACTTAGCAGGTATACTTGTTTATTCTAACTATAACGATAAAACACCAGGTCTTGCCGCAGGTACTATTGTTAAGGAAAGCTCAACAGCTCTTCGTTTGGGTGCCTCTTCTGGCCCTTGGGTAGCTACATTATCTCTCGGTTTAGTAAATACTGCTCAAGATTTTGCAGGCAACAAATTCACAGGTTCTTCTGATATGAATTTCGATGGAAATTATATGCTGAACGATATCTTTTGGTTTGTTAACCTAAATACTTCTGTTGGAAAAACTGAAAGTGCTGCTGGCGTTGAAACTGGTAAAGTAACTAATGGTATGAATTGGAAACTTGGTGCTCTTCATTCTCATAAAAAAGATGCTAATGAATTGTTTTACAGCATTGCATTAGAATCTTCTGATACTAAAACTGCAGGTACTCCAGATACTAAAACAACAGCTTTGAAATTACCAATAACTATTGGTGTGGAAGTTGATGCAGCTTCTTGGTTAACTGTTCGTGGTTCTGTTTCTCAATCTACGTTCATTGCTAATTCAAAAACCTCAGCGGCGACTACTACTGCTGAACTTGCTCCAGGTGCTAATACAACGACTGTTGCTGTGGGCGCGGGTTTAAAGTTCAACAAGTTAACTCTTGATGGAGCATTATTACAGACTGCAGCAGGAGCTGCTGGACAGTCAGTTAATACCGCTAACTTGTTAGCTCAAGTTGGAGCAACTTACTGGTTCTAAATTTTCTTAGCTGAATAACTTCAGCTAGAAAATCTGAGCTGTAAAGTTTAGATTCTAAGATTCTAAAAAAAGCCTTGGTAACCCCAAGGCTTTTTTGTTTTTGAAAGGCTCCATGAAACCTAGGGAACTAACTTAGGTAGCTGGCACTTTTAAATTTTTGGTCATTTGAAGCACTTGAGGGCGAAACTACAAAAATAAGCTTCGTATTTTAGCACATTTAACTATTTTTTTAGTTATACATATGTTATAACTGACGTAATACGGAGGATTTATGAGAAAAAAGCTTTCAGCAGTAGGTAACAGTTACGGTCTTGTTATCGAAAAGCCTATCTTAGAACTTTTAAAAATTGATCGCGAAACTGATCTTGAAATAACAACAGATGGTATGCGACTTATAATTGAACCAATTCGATCTACAGAGAAAACATTAAGAGCATCAGCGGAAAAAATTATGAAAAAACATAGCTCAACTTTTAAAAAACTAGCCAAGTAAACCAATGGAATTTAGATTTTTAGCTTTAGAGGATGTTTTAGATTTGCATGAAATGCAGCTTGAAAGCTACGGTGGTGCCACAGGTATACGCGAGCAAAGCCTTTTAGAGTCTGCTTTGATGACGCCTCAGGCTTCATTTGGTGGTGAATTGGTTCATAATGGTGTTTTTGAATTAGCTGCCGCTTATGCTTTTCATATCGCAGAAAATCAGCCGTTTTTAGATGGAAATAAACGAACTGCACTTGCTGCCGCATTAGTTTTTTTAGATTGGAATCACATTGAAATTAGTGATCCAAATGAAGAACTGTATGATGCGATGATAAGCTTAGCTAAAAAAACTTTAGATAAAGCTGGTTTGGCAAAATTATTTCAAAAATTATCACATTAATTTTTAGTATTAAGTACCAAGATTTCACACCCAATCCTTAAGGGTACTGTTCGTTTGAGTTCCGCACATATAGATATGTAAACTCTATGTACGGAAGTGGGGTTTAATGATTATCGGAAGGTCAAGCGAGCTTTCGCAATTGAATGCTAATTGCAAATCAATAAAATCAAGTATTATTGTGATTTATGCCGTCGCCGAATTGGCAAAAGCGCGCTTGTTAAAACTTACGGGGTCGGAAAGTATTTTTGGTTATTTGAGACGCTTGAGGGTGAAACTACAATTAAACAAATTGAACATTTTACCGCGCAACTGCGATGGCAGACGAATGATGAGTTTTTAGCCCAAACAAAATTTACAAAATGGGAACAGGTTTTTGGATATTTAACAGATAAAATTAAATTTAAAAAAAGAAAAAACAGTTGTTTTTTAGATTCTTCGATTATGTTTGATTCATATTCTAAGTTCCAAATACTGGTAGCTGACTTAGATGCAATTTTTGCGGCGTTGGTTGCAACTAAGCTGATACTTTGATAAATTAGCAATTAAAGGATGTGCAATTGACTGAGTTTGCAGAAAAGCTTTTAGTTTTAAAAGTAAAATATGCTGCTCAGGTTAAAAAAGCTTTGGTGCATCTTGATTATTCTTATAAAAAATCACTTGATCTGCCAATGCTTGAAAAAGAAATGGATGAAGAAACCTTAGAGGCCTGGGAAGGTTTTTCTTCACGTTTTTTACGGGTTGTGGATATTTACACAACCAAATATTTAAAAACATGTGTGTTGTTAAGTGATCCTGCTTTTGATGGAAGTTACCGTGATTTGTTAGATCAGACTGAAAAACTAAAGCTAATAGAAAGCGCTGATTTTTTTATGAAAATGCGCGAAATACGTAATATTCACGCCCACGATTATCGCGAAGATAAGCTTATTTTATTTTTAACAGATTTGAAGCAATACGCCCCTGAGCTATTAAAAATCAATTTATGAGGCTTACTGAATCTGACAAAGTAGATATTAAAAAAGTATTCGATAAATACTCGACATCAGATGCTAAGATTTACTTATTTGGAAGTCGTCTTGATGATTCAAAAAAAGGTGGAGATATTGATTTGTTAATCATATTTGCTGATACAAAGAACCTCGCAAAATTTAAAAAATTAGATTTTATAGTCGATTTAAAAAAGGCTATTGGTGAGCGTAAAATTGATGTTACATTGGCCGCTCTTACAGAAATTCCGGGCGACGTATTTTTGCAGTCAATCCTTGAGAGCGCAGTACAATTGTAGACTAAGACTGTCACTAAAGAAGAAAATGTCTGCCGTGAAGGAGTGGCCAGCACCTTTCAATTTTAAGAAGCCAGAGCGTGGTTTTCAACAAAGTGAACTAGCTCTTGTTTTTTAGATTCTTCAACTTTAGCAACTTGATTGTCTAAAACTGTCATACAAAACTGTACGGCCTCTTCCATTACGTTTGATTCATATTCTAAGTTCCAAACATTGGCGTAGAGACCAACCTTTTTAAATAATTGGTATTTGATAGGAACGCAAATTTTAGTTCTATCACCCCTATGCTTTTTTTGAGCCTCAGCAAGGACTTCTATACGAAGTGTTTTAAAGTTTTTAATCTTGGTCATCTCTAGGATATAGAAAGTCGTACAGACCTTCATTAGCTCAGACTTGCTTAAATTAAATTTATTGGCAAAGAAGCAAATTTTATTAGTCATATCCTTAGTAAAATAAGGTTGAAGTTCAAAGATGCTTTTTGTAAATTGCAGTGCCCATTCATCAATTTCTTTTTGAAGCTTTGGACTGATGGCGACCTTTTTACATTTTTTGCAGTGTTCAGCTTCTGTTTCGAATGTTTCACGACCCACTTTGATTTTTGTTTTACCAAAAACCATAGAATCAGTTTCACAATATATGCAGAATTCCATAATTAGACCTCTTCGTTATCGCGGAGAGATTGTATCTCTAGTTTTAGAGTCCAATCCTCAGCAAAAAATCCTTTAAAATATAGTTTCGTCGTAGCACCATAAATAGAGATTGAGTATTTGAACTCAATCACAAATTTAGCGCCAGCTCTGCCTGACTTCCGTTTTTTGTAAGTACAGGGGTGAGTTATAGGCAGATTCAGAATCGAATTTACAAACTCAGCACTGTTAAGGTTTGGTTTGTCAGCGCGCAACCAAATCTTGTAACGTTGTTCTCTGATGCAAACCTGGACCCTTTCAAAGTGGTTCTTGGCTGCTTGGTATTTCTTTTTAAACTCTTCATCAGGGGGCAAAACTAGCTCCTTTTAATATACTTGAATCAACGTATATTGTAAAGACAATTTATTGCCTTGGATTTATTTTATTAGACTTGAAGATGACTTAGATGCAATTTCTGAGGCGCCGATTGCGACTAATAGATAAGAGTAGGCCAGCGTTTACAGTCGTATTTCGGATCTTTGCCAATGAATATTCTGCTAAATATAGCGTGTTTTTGCCTAAATTCGACTTTGAGTCGTAGGTTTTCATGAAGATATGAATTTTGGTGATAATTTACCAGATTGACTTAAAGTTGTTTAATATCTAACTTTTTAA
Organism: Bdellovibrionota bacterium; assembly: GCA_038042235.1. GTDB lineage: Bacteria > Bdellovibrionota > Bdellovibrionia > Bdellovibrionales > Bdellovibrionaceae > Pseudobdellovibrio. Next base: position 4,930 of record JBBTEQ010000100.1, read on the forward strand.
GGTGCCAACTACTTATATGAATAAGCTTTTATTCTTTTTATTAACTTTATCCTCTGTTGGTTCCTATGCCTCTAAAGCCCGTATGCAGGCTTTAGCCAACTCCTTTCATTTTGTAGATGCACAGACTGTTTTTAAAAGACCCATTGATTTGATTTACTTAGATAACTTTGTTTTGCTCGAAAGCGGTATAACTGCAGCGACTTCTGCACAAGATAATTCCGAGGCCATGCTATCCTACTCACTAAAAAAAAATGACAGTGAAAATCATCGAATAGCGGCATCATTTGGCCACCAAGAGGCCTCCGTTATAGAGGCTCGTCAATTTATCAAAGGGCTAAGTGGGACTAATATTGAATTACAGCAAAATCCACTTCATCTTTTTTATGCGGTCGACGATGCGGTAACTTCGTATGCTGTGGGTTTATTTTATTCGACTAAAGACGAAAAACTGACAGGCCTGAAGGAATCTTCTGCTGGACTTAGTTTGGGTGCTGAAATAGGTAAATTTCAAATCAGTGCACTTTACGTATCTATGAATAGCGTTAGGGCCGCGGGAGGCAAACAGTTTGATGGCGCTGGTTATTTGCAGGCACAGGCCTCTTATTTATCGGATACAACTTTATTTGAATTCACATTTAAAACATCCAGGCCAAAGCTTACTACAGAAGTCGGCGGTGTAACAACACTAACAGAATCTCACACTCACGATGTGGCCACACTTGGCTTAGCTGATTCAAATACACTGGGCGAAAATGAATTTTTTTGGGGTGGGCAAGTAGTTTCAATGCGTATTAATTGTAATCATAAGGCATCTGTAGTTTGCAATAAAATCTATACCAATACATCTGTACCAGCGTGGTTCGGTATAGAGGCTCAAGCTACTGATTGGTTGGTGTTTCGTAGTGCCATTAAGCAATCTTTTTTAGTTAATATAACAAAAGACGATGTTGGCTATCCTGCTGCAGCGATCAGTGGAGCCACTGGCGCAATAGTGGATTTAGGAGCGGGCGCCAACAGCACAAGCGTCACAGCAGGAGTCGGTTTAAAATTTAAAAATCTGACTCTTGATGGCGTTTTATCAACTGCCAGCACTCAAGTGCTTGATGCCCGTAATTTATTATCTCAGCTTGCGCTGACCTATGGGTTTTAAGCAGTTATTGAATTCTACCAACAGGATAAGTTGGGCATAAATTTAAAGTATCAAATTTTCGACAATACAAATCTATATCATCTAAAGCATAATGTTTTATGCAAGCGGGCTCTCTAGAATAAGTGCTGTATTGGCAGTAGCTAGGCATAGCGCCGTAGCAGGCCGGTTCTTTGGAATAAGAAGTATACTCGCAGTAGGATGGGTGTGAGGCGATGCAGGCCAATGATTTAGAATAAGAACTGTACTCACAATAGGAAGGTTTAGATTTCACACAAGATGGTTCGTCACCATAGCTGGAGTACTCACAATAACTGGGCTTACTTGCAAAACAAGAAGGCTCTTTAGAATAAGAGCTGTATTCGCAGTAGGATGGGTGTGAAGCAACGCATGAGGGTTCTTTGGAGTAAGAACTGTATTCACAGTATTTAGGGGCAGAGGCAAAGCAAGCGGGCTCTTTAGAGTAAGAACTGTATTCACAATAACTGGGCGCTGATGTGAGATCTATTGTGTCGAATACCGAGGAAATCGTTTCGCCTTTTTTGATGGAATTAAATTTGGTATCTTCAATAGAGCAGCCAAAAGCAAAAAATAGACAAATAATTGCAGAAAATTTAAGACATAATTGCATAAGAAACCCCAATCGTTTTAAAAAATGGTGACAAAATTGCTCCATTTATTTTTTAAAGCAAGGGGTGTGCCAGTAAAAAGAATATCACTAAGGGGTTTGTTTTTTTGTAACTTCACTAGCATCGCTATAAATTCTTTCAATTGCCGCAAAAAAAACTTTAATCGAAACAGCGTCATTGTGCGACAGCATTCGATGAAGTGTTTGCCTAGTGGTCCCGATAGCAACTGCAAACTCTTCGTGATTATTATATTTTGGACAATTTGCAATGTATGAAGAAATAAGATCTGTGAGTGATGCCACATCGCCGTCTTTTATGTAGTCGGCCATCAAGTTAAGAATCTCTTTTGGGTCAGAAAATCGTTCTTTAAGAGCTAGGCGCTTTCCATCAGTTTGAAAAGTTATTTTAGATTTAAGTGCAGAAGAACTCATAAATACCTCCTAAATTACATATACATAACAAATGTAATATATATATTACAAAAATCAAGGATAAAGAGTACTTTTCGACCTGACTTAATTGCATTGGATATAAGATTTTTGAGTTCATGAAGCAGATTTATTGCAAGCGGCGTAGCTTTGTTAAAGTGATTTTAATGCTATTTGGGGTTCGGAAGTCGGCCCTCTAAACTTATTCCGCAACAACCTTGGCTTTTCCAACAACGCTAACGACGGTTTTTACGCCGAGCATTTGAGTTTTATCGGCAAAGGGATGAAATCCGCCGAGCCAAATTCTTTTTATAGCGATTTTCGCCGAACCTTCGGGAAGCTGGCTTAGTAGATTAACCGGAATATTAAATTCGCCATCGTCGCTGGTGGAAAGAGTTAAGCGGCCTTTTAGCACATTTGAAGCCGTACGCACTTCGATGATAATTTTAATCATGGCTGAAGTGAGTTCAGTTTTTGCCCGAGGCTTCCAGCTGATTTTAAAATCCTGATGTTTAGAAATTTCTACCGATCTAGAAAAATCAGGAGTTAATATTTCAAGGGGTTCGTTAGATTCTCCGGCGTGATTAAAAGAAAAAGTTTTTAAAACTTGTCCACCCGGAATTTTTATTTCTAAAAAATTATTTTGAGCTTCAGTCGCTGATAGTGCTTCTTTAACTTCGCCAATATATTGATAGACCACCTGATTAGTATCGGTGATTTTGCGCTTGAGCTTTTGCCCGGCCCATTGAATGTCGGCGCCGGCGTCAAGATAAGTGATATGATCTTGACCTTCAAGCTTGCCATTCTCGATACCTTTGGGGGCGTCGTGAGATCCCCCATCGCCATGGTCTACGCCATTATGCGCGTAACTGATCGAGCAGCTTATTAATATTATAATGAATGCGCTGATTACGGCGTGCATCCTACAACCTTATTGGATAAATAAGCAGAACCATCTAATTTTACATAAACTTCTAAGTCTTTAGCACAATTGGCGGCTGTAAACTTATACTTAAGTACGCGTATTTTTCGTACGTTATCTTGAGTTGATGTAACACCAACTAGTGTATCAAAATCTCTTTCTGAATATCCAGCATTATGAAGTGCATGTTCGTAACCGGCTTCAATAGTTTTTGCATAGTTAGCGACAAGAGGGTGAGCCCCATGTGCGAAAGATAATAGCGAGCTGATTAAGATTGCGGTGATTGTTAAGATTTGTTTCATTTATTCCTCCTAGTGGAATTTAGTTTAAAGTTAATCGTACTCTTTTATTCAGGGCAAGGCATTCCGTTAATAGTGCAGGGCTCTACAGCCGGCGGTGGCCTTGGCTGATAAATATTTTTTGTTAATTCTTTAGTTGGAATATTATCAAATAAGACGTTTTTTTCAGTCGACTCATAAAAACTGGCACTGGCATAAATGGTTTTTTTTCCGGTTGATAAATCTTCCTGAATTTCTAAAGACAAATTTCCACCAATGGCGTGATTAGGATCTAGCGAGCTTTGCTGTGCTAGTTCGGGGTCGGTGTAATCAATTTCAACCAAGGGTGCAATTGCAGGTTTTTCTTTAAGTGGATTGCAGGCAGTTAAAAATAAAAAAGTACTGATAAAAACAAAGATAATTTTTTTAGAATGCATATTGTAATTGCGCATAACCCTCCATCCACGAAGTAGTTTTGATGCTTTCGGTTTGATTGTTGCGGAAAGTGCCTAATATAGTAAGCCTGGCGCTTAAATCTTTTTGTAGTCCAATTTCAGTAGCAGCGATATTGTCTGTGCGGTCTGAAAAAGTTCTACTTTCTAAAGAGTAGGAAGCTTGTGCGAAGATTTGACTCCATAACATTTTTTCAAGTCCTAACTTAAAGGCTGCAGCCTTATACTCACGCGATGCTAAATCTGAGTTATTCAAAATGGATTTGCCTTCAAGCACAAGAGTTTGTTCGCCCAATTCCGCAACTAATGAAAGAGCAATTTCATTTTGCTGATCGGCAATACCGAGTACTGTTACTTCGGTTGTTGCTGGTAATTGTTCGCCTGGAATGATGGGCTCGCCAACTCCAGTTGGTGAACTTGAAGGAATTAAATAGGTGCCGTTTGGAAATTTTCGTAAGCTGAATAAATAATTGGCCGCAAGGTTCCAATCGCTATTAAACGTATAGGTTAAATTTGTTCTAGCCGAAGTGTAGTTATAGTCATTGATCATTCTAGCCAGGCGAACCGCCTCGCTAGTGCTAAATTCTCCGGTGATTGAAAAATCTAAATTGGTTGATATTGATTTTAGAACTTTTGCTGATAAACGATTGGTAAAATCGCGATCATCAAGACTGGCGCTCTGGCCTGTGGTTTTTGCTGTGGAGAATTCTCTGAATTGGAATTCGTAATTTAAATTGAGGTTAAGCTCTTCATCGCCAAAATAAGAGTTTAAAGTGGGAATTGCGCCAATGTATTGGCCAAATTCGTAACCACTGCGGAGCTTAAAACTAACTGAGAGTGGACTTTCACTATCAATAGAGCCAGTAAATTTGGTGCTTGATGAGGCTGAGGGCGAATCGCTATGAACGTGGCCTTCATGGGCTTGAAGATATGAATACGCAGACATCGTCACAATCATAATTAAATAATTTAAAGTTATTAAGGGCTTGCTCATAAATTTAAGATTGTCCCTTTATAAGTAGAATAATTTCTTCAATTTTTTGCTGAGCTATATAGGAATCGCGGCTGAGGATGGCCTCGTTTACACAGTGCCTCATGTGACCTTCAATAACAGAAGCCTCAAGGCCTTTGAGCGCTGATCTGATGGCTTTAATTTGTTGAATAATATCAGGGCAATATCTTTTATCAAGGATCATGCGTTCGACGCCTTCAACTTGGCCTTTGATGCGGCTGAGTCTTTTTAATTCAGGAGTGTGATCGTGCGGCAAAACGCTTGGGCTTTTGGAGCTTTTGAGATTAATTTTTTTACTATTTTTAACGGGCTCATTAGTTAGCATTTGGCGTACCTTTGGTTCTGTCTAATGGTTGAGCTTTAGGCAACAGGTGTATACTGGCGTAGAGTATAGGTCAATACTCATTTAAGGGGTTGGAAATTTTTACTTTAAGTGTATATATAATGAATGCTTGATCGTCTAATTAAACTGTCATTATCGCATCGGATTTTAGTTATATCCGTTGCCGCGTTTTTATTGGCTTATGGCGGCTGGATAGCAGCTCATTTGCCTGTGGATGTATTTCCTGATTTGAATCGGCCTACAGTAACCATCATGACAGAAGCTCCCGGGCTTGCGCCTGAAGAGGTTGAGGCATTGGTTACTTTTCCGCTGGAGACGTCTTTAAATGGTTTGCCGGGTGTGGAAAGAGTTCGATCTAATTCCGGTGTGGGTTTAAGTATTGTTTATGTCGAGTTTGAATGGGGAACCGACATTTTCAGAAACCGTCAGGTGGTACAAGAAAAATTGACACTGGCCAAAGAAAAACTTCCAAAAAATTCATCTCCTGTGATGGGACCAATCGCGTCTATTATGGGTGAAATTCAGTTGGTGGGACTAAACTCAAAAGATCCAAAAATTTCTGCTATGGAGCTGAGAACCATTGCGGATTGGACCATCAGGCCAAGACTTTTAAGTATTCCGGGCATTGCACAGGTGACTTCAATTGGTGGCGGTGTAAGGCAATATCAAATTTTGTTATCGGCCGAAAAAATTCAAAGGTTGCAAATTTCGATTGCGGATATTGAACATAACTTATCTGAAATCAGCCTTAACTCAACCGGCGGCTTTATTAATATTGAAAAAAGCGAATCGCTTGTTAGGGTTTTAGGCGCTATTCGCGACAAAAATGAAATTTTAAATTCGGTTGTGGGGATGCACTTAGGCCGCCCGGTTTTAGTTAAAGATGTTGCTGAAGTGACAGAGGCTCCGCAGGTCATGCGTGGTGATGCAAGTGTAAATGCTAAAGCCGGTGTGATCATGAGTATTCAAAAACAGCCGGGCGCAAGCACGATTGAATTAACTGAAAAAATAGAAATTGTTTTGAAAGAACTCGAGAAGTCTCTTCCAGATTATGCGCTACTGAGTCCCGATCTTTTTAAACAGGCTACTTTTATTGAAGCCTCAATACATAATGTTAAAGAGGCTCTAAGAGACGGCGTTATTCTGGTTGTTATTATTTTGTTTTTGTTTCTGTTAAATTTCAGAACCACAGCTATTACCATCACAGCGATTCCGCTGTCGTTCGTGCTTTCAGCCATTATTTTTAAAATGTTCGGTCTTTCAGTTAACACCATGACCTTAGGTGGCTTTGCGATTGCCATCGGAGAATTGGTCGACGACGCCATCGTTGATGTTGAGAACGTTTTTAGGCGTTTAAAAGAAAACAAACTCAGCGCTAGCCCGCAAAATAGTTTGCTGGTTATTTATCAGGCGTCAAGTGAGGTCAGAAATTCAATTGTTATTGCAACTATCATCGTGTGTTTGGTGTTCGTGCCTTTATTCAGTATGGGCGGTATTGAAGGGAAACTATTTATTCCACTGGGTATTTCCTACATTATATCGCTACTGGCTTCGATGGTGGTTTCTTTAACTGTTACTCCGGTTCTTTGTTCCTACTTGCTATCAAAAGATAAACTGCTTGATCATAAAGATAGTGCTTTGGTTCGATATTTAAAAAAAATCGATCTACAAGTTTTGCATAAATCACTTAAGCATCCCAAAATTGTTATTGGTGTAACACTAGGGCTTTTTATTGGAGCTTTTGGATTATCGACTACATTGGGGCGGGATTTTTTGCCTAAATTCAACGAAGGTACAGCAACAATTTCGATGATGGCGCCGCCAGGGATTTCACTGGAGGAGTCGAATATATTAGGTAATCGGGCCGAGAGTTTGATACTTAAAACGGCTGAAGTGAAATCAGTATCCAGAAGAACCGGTCGTGCCGAGCTCGATGAGCATGCCGAAGGCGTGCATTCATCTGAAATTGATGTGGACTTTAAAGCTGAGGGAAGGCCTCGCGAAGTTGTACTGGCCGAAATTAGAGAAAATCTTTCAACTATTGAAGGAGTTTATATTAATTTGGGGCAGCCGATTTCTCACAGGCTGGATCATTTGCTTTCGGGAGTACGTGCGCAAATTGCAATTAAAGTATTTGGCCCAGATCTCGCAGTGTTAAGAGAAAAGGCTGCAGAAATTAAAAAGGCTATTGAAGGAACAAATGGGCTCGTTGATCTGCAAGTTGAACAGCAGGTTTTGATTCCGCAGGTGAAAATTCAACTGATGCGAGATGCAGCTGCTCAATACGGAATAGTGGTTGGAGATTTGGCGCAATTACTAGAAAAAGCTTTACAGGGTGAAGTTGTTGGACAAATTCTTGAAGGTCAAAGAACGATTGATGTTTTGATGAGATTCGATGAAAAATCAAGATCTGACCTGGAGCTTATTAATAGAACTCCGGTCAAGACGTTGCCAGATGGCTCAAAAATTAGAGTTGAGCAGATTGCCGATGTGTTTGAGTCGACCGGGCCGAATATTATTAACCGTGAAAACACCCAGAGGCGAATTGTGGTTTTAGCCAACTCTGGTGGGAGAGATCTAGATGGCCTTGTTAAAGAAATCCAAACTAAAATAAATCAAAATATCAAGTTACCAGGGGATTATTTTATTTCTTATGGTGGGCAGTTTGAAAGTCAGCAGCAGGCTGCAAAATTGATGACCTTTTTAGCCCTGCTTGCGATACTAGGTATATTTATTGTTCTGTATATGCACTTTAAATCGAGCTTTGTGTCGTTACAGGTGATGCTCAATATTCCGATGGCATTTATCGGCGGAATTGTTGGAGTGTACTTAACAAATAAAACAATTTCAGTGGCTAGCCTTGTGGCTTTTGTTACCTTATGTGGTATTGCTTCAAGAAATGGTATCATGATGATTTCGCATTATCTTCACTTGATGAAATATGAAGGTGAAAAATTTACGGAAGCGATGGTTATTCGCGGATCTTTAGAAAGACTTGTTCCTGTACTCATGACAGCCTTGACCGCTATTTTAGGTCTGCTGCCGCTTGTATTTGCGGGTGGCGAGGCTGGAAAAGAAATTTTATATCCTGTAGCGGTTGTAATAGTGGGTGGGCTTATCAGCTCAACTTTACTTGATATGTTTGTAACTCCTGCAGTCTTTTATCATTTTGGTAAAAAATCCGCAGAGAAAAGCATACGATTGATGGATCAAAAAAATATTTTCGAAGGAGAAAAAAATGTTTAAAAAAATTATTGTTGTGGCCTTGCTTTTAGGCTCAGTGAATTTGTTTGCTCACGAGGGACATGATCACAATGCACCGGGCACTCTTAAAGCTAATCATGGTGGAGTTGTTAAGGCCGGCAAAAATATCAACCTTGAATATGTGGTTTCCGGTGAGGAATTAAAATTAATTCCTGCTGCACATGAGGGTGAGACGCTTGCAGTTAATGAAGTTAAATTAACCGCAACAGCTAAATTGCCAAAAACAAAAAAGCAAGAGCCTCTTAAGCTCGACTTTAAAGATGGCGTTTATCTGACAAAAATTGATTTTAAAGGCGCCTATCGCGCTGAGATTATGGTTAAAGCAGATAATAAAGGCAAACAAAGTGCTTTTAAGTTTCAAGTTGAGAAATAGTTGATGAAGAGCTTTTTAGTTTTTTTCATGGTGCTGAGTACTTTATTTTTGCCAATGGCGCAGGCTCTCGTTGGTTTGGATGGTTTAGAGTCTAAACTCATTGAAAAAAATCATGAACTTTTATCTTTAAAAGAACAAGTTGAAGCAAAAGAATCTCTTTACAGTTCTGCAGGCTCTGGATTTTATCCAACAATTAATGTGGCTGGCGGCTGGGTTCATAATAAAACAGATGATCTGGCTGTAGCTCAAAAAGGATCAGTGGCCTATATTGAAGGTCGCTATAATATATTTAACGGGTTAAAAGATTTGTCCGCTTTGAATCAAAAAGACGCTGATTTAAAATTAGCAAAAATTGATCTTGAGACAAAAACACTTAAACTTCGGTTGTTATTAACTGAAACGATAAGCGATATGATCAGACTGCATCGATTACAGAAAATACTTGAAGAAGAGTTTGAAATTACACAAACTCAAA
>JBBTEQ010000101.1:0-9150 GCA_038042235.1 Bdellovibrionota bacterium
GGAGATCAATTCGGTTTTAGATGGTACGGATTTTCTTATATGTTGGGTTTTATCTGTGCCTATCAGCTGATTGTATGGCTCTCAGAGCGCCAGCGAGCCGGTATAACAGCAAATATGGTGGGCGACTACATCACGTACGCAGCTATTGGGGTTTTGGCAGGTGGTCGTTTGGGATATTGCATATTTTACGATCCGAATTTGTTCATCAGCTTTAAATCAGCATTTCCATTCTGGGGTGTCTTAGCCGTAAATGAGGGCGGTATGGCTAGCCACGGAGGTGTGCTTGGAGTTATTATTGCCTGCATAGTTTTTGCAAAAAAAAAGGGTCTGAATTACGCCTATATTATGGATTTGGGAGCTATCGCGTCGCCAATCGGATTTTTCTTTGGACGTATCGCAAATTTTATCAACGGAGAATTGGTCGGACGTATTGCACCTGAGACATTTAAGTACTCGGTAAAATTTCCATCGGACATTATCAATTGGCCTACATATAGTTTTGATCGCTTAGCTACACTTTCTCCGGGTGTTGAGAAAATCGGAATTGTACAAAGCAGATGGAGTGAACTTCTTGGTAATTTCAGAACAGATGCGTCCGCGCGTGACCAGGTTTATGCAGCCCTTTATAAAGTCGTGCACGAAATTCAAAATGGGAATTCGGGGCTGAAGGAGGCTCTTGCGCCAATGCTTGATGCTCGTTATCCATCGCAGCTATTAGCGGCTTTGACGGAAGGTCTTTTTTCATTTTGTGTTTTATTTTTCTTAGCAAGAAAAGAAAGAAAACCCGGTTTTATAGCGGGGAGTTTTGGTTTAGTATACGCCGCCTCGCGGATATTTAATGAGTACTTTAGAGAGCCGGATATTCAAATCGGTTATGAGTTATTCGGCCTTACACGAGGTCAATGGCTAAGTATTGGACTGTTTTTGGTTGGATTGGTGCTGATGTTTTATTGGTCACGTATTCAATCGCAAGCCATATTAGGTTGGAAGCGGGGTCACAGTCTTAAAGTTGGGAGACGTTAGTAATATAAGAGTCAGCAATTGAAGAGTTAGTAGAGGTAGTAAAAACCAACTTTATGTTCTAGAGCCTGGCGGTTGTAATTGTAGGCTGAGTTACTGGTTTTATAACTTGTAAAATCAAAGCCGTAATAGATTCGCCCTCCTCTTAACTTATAACTGAGCTGACTACCAAAAATTAAACTAGGAGCTAGTTTAGTTTCTCCGCTGGGAATTTTGGTTGGCCCGATGACTCCGAAGCCTGCCCAGCCTTGAAGTCGCCACTTTTCAAACTCTGTTAAAATTTTATTTGCTGACAAGGTAAGGGTAGGTGAAAGACCTTTAGACATATCAACAGAATTTCTTGTCGGTTGGTATTCTGCATAGACAAATTCTTGCATTGCGAAATTCAGATCAAAATGAAAATCTGGTGAACGATAATACCTAAGACCACCATCTAAGGTTAGTACACTCAGAGATTTGTTATTAATTGCATTGGTATTAACATCATTAATTAGTTGTAAAAGTATGATTTTTCCCGAGAAATAATACTCTAAAACATTACTTGGGTAGTTTGTGTAGTAGATTTTAACACCTTTACTGAGGTCTGAAACTATTTTTGCGATTAACACCGCTGAATCAACTCTAAGCTGAGAATAAAGAATAATGGGCTCAACACCCAGCTTTTTGTATTTACGTACTTTCCAGTCTGTAAATTCATAATCAACCGCTTTCTCGAAAAGCTCCTCGTCCAAAAAGTAAATATCCTGATATACGGTAATAAGATCATCAATAGCAATTTTAAATGAGGTGTCTGACAATTTAATTTTACTTCTGAAGTTATATTTATTCGGCTGTTTTAATTCAAAAAAATCAGCCTGTATGGAATTAGATTTTTCTATTTTTGAAGCTCTGCTGAGGATAATTTTCTTATAACCGGTAATAAGTTCTAAAAAATATCGCGAGTTTTCAGCTCTGAAAATCACATTTTGCGTTTTATCATTCAGAATAATTTTTCCGATTGAGTCAAGTTGAATGCCATTGGCACTGAAAGTTAATTTGCCATTGTCTGGCGGATCAACTGATTCGTCTATTGAAGCGAATTTTTTACATAATTTTTTGGTAGTAAATTCGTTCGTGGTGACCAAGCAGACAGAGCTAATTTTTTTGGGGCTGATGTTCAGTACCTGATTGAATTCGTTATTAATTAGTTCCGTAGGTTGGCTTTCAATCAGTGTATTGTCTTTATCTAGAACCTCTAGGACGGTGTACTTTGTTATGAACTGGGCTGTGTCCTTCATTGAGATTTGAATGTAAGTGTCAGTTTCAAGTATTGCCAGACTGTCGAATACTTGAAGCGAATTGTTTAATTTAAAACTTGAATCATTTACATATTCATAATTGTAGCGTTGATTTAAATAAGCAAATGGCGGGGCATCTGCAGCCTGAGCCTTATGCGAAAATGAAAACAAAACCGCCAAAAAGAATAACATTATGTGATCAACCTTGAATAAATTTAAAATATTTACTTACGATAACATCTATTTCATACACGGTCCCTGATGGGTCTGTAATGGTATTTTCATATTTAAATCCATTGGCTTTTTCGAGTTTAATCTTTTTTTCCGCATCCGCTGACTCTGAGTAATAGGGAACATAAAAAGATTCAACCACGGCGTTAGCCGACAAAAATCCTTTGACCATGTTCACTTGATCAATGAATATCTTCGGACAATTGGTTAAGGTTATTTTTGATGTTTCAAGCTTCGTCATAAGATTGATCCATTCTCTGATTCCGGTCGAATTTATCGAATTAATCTCTTCAAGATTTATTGTGATTTTGGGTATTGCCGGGAATATACTGAGGTAGTTAGCTAGAGACTCATCAATACTACCTGAAAATACAAATTCTATTTCGTCACCCTTTTTAACTGATTTAACCTGACACTTATTCATAACTTCTCCTTTTTAATCTATTATACTAATTGATTTTTGAATTGAACTGAATTTTTTTTCTGAGATATTGTAAGGCAGCACTGAAGTCACCCGTGTTATCTTTAAACGTTTACATCCCATTAAAAGCATATCACTGTGATTATAAATAATTGAGCTACCAAGGCCGGCGCCTCCCTTATGTTGACTGTAGTTGATAGCGTCGCCTTGCCCCAGTTTTAAACTGCCTTCGATTTTCTTTAAGAATCTTTTAACGTCTAAAGTCCCATAATAGTCAATTACCGAAATACTGATAAGATTATCAGTTCTTTCAACAATCAGAACACTTTGATTAACATTTCTAGCGGTACTGAGCTTTGGGGCATCAAGCTGTGCATTCATGACTAACTCATCTAAAACTTGCCGAACAGGTGTAAGTCGGTTGGAATCAATTTTCATTTCTAATTTGTTAAAGATTTCTTTTTCCAGATCTTCACGTTTAGATTTGGGATTGAAGTACAATTTATGTCTATGGGTTGCGTCGCTCAGAATTTTAAGGTTTTCATCATAGAATAGATCTCTTTGAGTGGCAAGATTGAATAATAAAGCAACCTTATCCAAAGCCGAAAAAAAGGAGTTTTGAATAAAATTCGTAATGTTATGATAGACTACGGATTCAATAACCTGTGTGTTTGAATATCCGCACTCGAGCAGAACATTTAATTTGTTTGAGAGGCCTATGTTCTTCTGTTCATATTTTGTTATACAACCAAAATCCACATCATTTTTTGCTAAAAATGTCTCGGCAATTTCCTCGCGGGCTTCTTTACTTAATACAAAGCTCATATTTTATAGAATCTCCACAAAAAAGAAGGTGACATCGTCAACAAGTTCTGTTTTTTCACGAAATTTTTCAAGTGAATCAGTGAAATTTTGGTTTAATGTTGAGAGATCAGTTTTTTCATTTAGTGCCTGCAAAAGAGTTTTAAAATGTCCACGTTCGCCCAAAGAAGTGCCGGTGCGCCCTGCTATATCCGGAATTCCGTCTGTGTAAAAGTAAAGTCTATCGCCTTCATTTAATTGGTATTCATTTGAGGTGTATTCAGTGTCAACGGAATGACCAAGTCTATTATTGTTGTTTTCATTTAAAAAGATCATATCGGCTTTAGTGTAATTATCAATATTGTTTTTAAAAATAATGGTAGGTTCGTGTGAAGCGTTGACGTAGGTTAAAATTCTGGTTTTTTTATCATAGATGGCATGAAAGCAGGTCATCATAATTTTTTTATTCGCCACACTACATATGGATTTATTTAACATTCTAACGTTATCAACGGGCTCTAGTCCCATATCTTCGATTATAGTTGCAGAAGATTTGGCAGCACTAGTTAGTAGAGCTGCAGAAACGCCATGCCCGGTAGCGTCCGCAATCCAGAAATAAATTGCTTCATGATTCTCAGTATAGGACCACCAGTCGCCTCCGCACTCTGAGGCCGGTTGATAGTGTCCACTTACTTTAACATTGTCAGAGCCGTATTCGCTTTCAGGAAACAAAGTTTCCTGAACGGTTTGCGCCGTTTTAAGTTCGGCCTCCATGCGTGCTTTATTTGCTGTTTCCGACATTAAACGTTTGAGTTCTTTGGTCATTGTATTAAAATACTGTGCAAGCTCCGTTACTTCGTCATTACCTTTTGGCTCAATCAATGTACTAAAATTCCCCTCAGTTACTTTGCGGGTGTGGTCTGAAAGCAAAGAAAGCCGGCTTGTAAGATAGTTAGCAGAAATGATTCCTACAATAATTACGCTGGCAAATAGAATAATAAAAATTAACACGGACTTCAAAACCATTTCATTTAAAACCGAAAGTGCGTCTTTCTCATTGACCAGCAAAACAAGCTTTAAATCTTTAAGAGGTATTTGCGTAGATGTCAGAAGCCAGCTTTCCCCGCCATCTGATTTTATTTTAGAAGTCGATAAATTATCCTCGGGCTGTTTGCTGCCAAAATAGTTACTGAAATTTGTAGTCAGGAAATCTTCGCTTATAGAGGGGTTTTTTAAAAAAACTTCTCCAGCGGAATTTATCAAAAAAGATTTAAATGAAGAGTCCGAACTAAAAAAATCATTAAGAGTTTCTGAGCTGTAGAAGTAAACCACAACATAATTTATTTCACTGATATTGAATTTCTGTAAAAAAAAGAGCATGTTGCCTGTATAAAAAAAATCGAGTTTGGATTTACTCAAACGTTCAATAGCCATTTTTAATTGCGAATCGCTGGCATCAATTGGTTTTGCATTAGTTTTTTTTATGGCAGTAACTTGTGAATAGTCATTTGCTACATCTAACTTAGGATCTAATTTAAATATCTGCACACCGGCAAGAAGAGACGAATTCGGAATTTCATCAGATGTATTTTCGGACAATAAGCCCGTTTTTGAGAAACGATCCATGTATAAAGCAAGAGTCTGGTTGACAGATTGAATTTCTCGAGAAATCTGTTCTGAAAATTGACTGACGATGTTCGAATTATTTTCGAAAATATAGGCAATTTTATCTTTTTTAAAAGTATCAACCGAGATATAAAGCAATATTGATCCCGAAACAAAGCTGACCACTGTTAGCAGGAGCAGAATTTTATATCGAATACTGAATGTTTTGAACATGCACTCTTATTTTTATGTATTAAGAGTGAACATTCAACTGTTTATTCAATTGTGCGATCGAACAGAAGTTTTAAAATACAGACTTTAGTCATGCTTTCTGATTCTAGCCTAAGATCTAGTTTATCTCGAATTGTTTATTACCGATAAAGTAACGTGAGCAATAAATTGAAATCTCAAGACAGGATTATTCTACTTTTAAGTTTAGCAGTGATTATTATCTGCTCATTGCTTATTTTAAATCCTGATTATCTAGCAAATTCTGATGGTGAGGGGCAGAAAATCGGCTCATTGCAAATTGATGGCTCTGGGGTGCGTAAAAAAATAAGTTCTGAGTATTTTTGGCAGAACATTACGGGAATAAATGATCTTCGTTATGGTGACTCTATTTTCACAGGTAGCAGCTCCACAGTCCTGGTCGAGTTTTTAGACGGGGGTTCGCTTAAATTGAACGAAAACTCTTTAGTTAAATTTCAGAATAAGAAAAATGGTTTATATCTTGATCTGGCTTTCGGTCGGGTGCAGGTCGATTCGAACAGTAAATTTATTACAATCAACGATTGCGGTCAGGCGATACAGGTTGAGGCGAGTTCGGCAAAATTTAATATTGATAAAGGGCGTGAATGCGGGGATGTGCAGTTCAATGTAGAATCAGGAACTATTAATGTTGAAAACAAACTTGTTGAGGCCAATACCAAATTTAACTTAGCAACCTCAAACAGTGAAAGCTCACTTGATAAGCTTATAAAATTAATCGAAAGACCTAGAAACCTTAAAGCTCATATTCAAAGGTCAAAGTCAGGAGAATTTGAATTTGTTGCGAATTGGGACCCGGTATCTAAGACCCAAGAGTATGAACTAGAAATTGATGTCGATCCGGAATTTAAAACTGATAAAAAATCTTATATGGTTAAAGTGAATAGCGCTATCTTGCCAGTTAGCGATACAAAAGTTTATTATCGACTTCGTGCCAATGAGTCCGCTGAGAAACTGGGTGAGTTTAGTTATACTGAATCTGCAGAATTTGTTGAAAATTTGACTCCACCTAGTATTAAAAAGACTAAATTCGACACACAAGGTATGAACAAACTTAGCTTGCGTTTGAACTTTACACCTTCAGATTATGCAAGCCTGTACCGAGTTGAAATCAGCGATACTTCAGATTTTAAAGTTGTTAAAGAGCAAGAGGTAGGTGAGCCTAACGCCAAGTTCTTAAATTTAGATAGAACTGCCGTTTATGTTCGAGTTCGTGCAGAAAGTCCACACGGAAAAAGTGAGTACTCCGTGCCGATTTTGGCCTCATTTAAATATAATGCTGAGGACAGTAAAGATAAAGTATTATCAAAAAAATGCATGGTGAATAGTTTTACTGAGGCTGGACCGGCTGGAGACTTTAATGTTGATTGGAAACCAGTTCCAATGGCAAACGATTATCGAATCAAGATAGTTGATCAAAAAAAATCAGTTGCTGTAGCTCGATTTCAATCGCGTGAGCCGGCCAGTAGTGTAACAGTGCCGGGCTGTGGTGAATACGATATACAGGTTGAAGCTTATGATAAGGCAGGACGAAAAATCAGTTCTGAATTTAATGCTACAAAGATTATATATAATCCGATATTGGCATTAACGAAACCGATTATCTCTGTGGCCACTAAAAATATGAATATATTTGTTCAAAAGGGTGTTGGGCGTTTTGTATGGCTTAAATGGATCGCCAAAAAAAGAGAGGGCAGTTACTATAAACTTGAAATCGCATCGGACCAGGATTTTAAAACGAACTACAAACAGTTCGCTGTAAAAGATAACAAAATACTTCTTAGATCTGAGTTTCAAAAAGGACAGTACTACTGGCGAGTTCGTCAGCAAAATTCTGAATTTTTTTCGGAATGGTCTGAGCTTGGTAAAGTTAAAGTTACTGTAAATGAACCGGATGTAAAACAAGCCGAAGTAGAAAATACAGAATTAAAACTAACCGATTAAAGTAACAAATTAAAAAACTAAGAACTACTCACTTGGTATAAAATTTTTTCCAACGAATTTGTCAACTCTTCCCCGGTTTTAAAATTCTTTAATTTATATTCAAACCCGCCATTCTCTTGCTCAAAAACCAAAATAGCTTTTTCAGTACCCAGCTTGTTGGCTTTCTCTAGTTTCTTTTTAAAATTACCGGACATAAAAATCTCGCAGTATTTATTTTGATTGCGTAGACTGCTAGCTATTTTAAGAGCTTCAGTTAATGCATTTTCTCCGTTCGCAACAACTGAAATTGGAGGCTGCGGATTGGTGTCTAGGCTTGGACCACAGAGCTCAGCCAAACGATCCACACCTGCGGCCCAGCCAACGCCGGAGGTTTTGGGGCCTCCGAGTATTTCAACCAAACCATCATACCTTCCGCCGGATAAAATGGCGGATTGGGCACCAAGTTCAGTCGTGGTAAATTCAAAAACAGTGTGACAATAGTAATCGAGCCCGCGCACCAACTTAGAATTGATTACATATGGAATACCGAGTTTTGTAAGGCCGGCCAAAACATCATCAAAAAATTTTTGAGACGTCTGATTTAAATAATTTTGCATCAGGGGAGCATCCATCACAATTTTTTTGTCGTTCTCGTCTTTTGAATCTAAAATTCGCATTGGATTTTTTTCAAGACGAAGTTTAGAGTCGTGCGAGAGTTGTTCTTTAAATGGAGTCAGATACCCAACGAGGGCTGCGCGATAAGCGTTACGTGATTCCATATCGCCCAGCGTGTTGATCTCAAGAGTGCATCGTTCAGAAAGCTTCAAGTTTTTAATAATGGCCCAGGCTAAATCTAAACATTCCACATCAGCCAGAGGGGATTCTAAACCTAAAGTTTCTGCGCCGAATTGATAGAATTGCCGGTAACGACCTTTTTGTGGACGTTCATATCTGAACATCGGACCATAATAATAAAGCTTTAAAGGAATATGCTGCGCAAGGCCCTCACTAACAAAAGAACGAACAACACCGGCCGTGCCTTCGGGCCTTAGAGTTATCGAGTCTCCGCCACGATCGGTGAAGGTGTAGGTTTCTTTACTAACTGCATCCGAGGTTTCGCCCAAAGATCGATGAAAAACCTCCGAAAACTCAAAAATTGGGGTTTCGATTTCTTTAAAACCATAGTTTCTCGCTGTTTTATAGGCAGTTTCATCAATATGACGAAAAACCTGTTTAATTTCTGGTAATAAATCTCTTGTGCCGCGTACGCTTTGATATTTACTCATAAGAAAGTAAAGCATAACCTATATTTCTTGATATAGGAAATAAGAAAATGAAATGGTTATTAGTGGCCCTTCTGGTTTTTTCAGCAGCTGTAGGAGCCGGGGTTTTTTTAATTAATAATGCCGGGCATGGTTCAGGCGTTGAGATCGATTGGCGTTTATTAAATCAAATGGATTATATTACCCAAAATGCTCCAACCGAAATAAAACAGCTTGAAGGGCAACAAGTTAAAATTCCCGGGTTTATGGTTCCTCTTGAAGATGACTCACGGAAAGTGACCGAGTTTTTATTGGTACCGACACCCCAAGCTTGTATTCATGT
>JBBTEQ010000102.1:0-28316 GCA_038042235.1 Bdellovibrionota bacterium
ATGTATGGACTGATGGAAAATGCTAATAATGCTCCGGCACTTGCGACAATGCATGATATCAAACCCGTACTGTTTACTATCTTGATAAACTCTGAGTCAGAATCAGACTTAAGCGAGTAGATATAGGGATTAACAACAGTGCAGAGTATAAAAGGAATTATGCTCACAGCTAATGCGAATAAAGACGCCGCATGATAAGACCCCAATATTTCATCTGGGCCATTAAGAAAAAGAAAAACCGTACGGTCGAAATTGTGTAAAGCAATATTCAACAACCCAAAGCACATGAGAAGTATTGAGCTTAAAAGCAGATTTTTTAAAGTAACAAAAGAATATTTAAATTTAATACTTACTGGCTTATTATAATTCATTGCCACAGCTGTTATAAAAATAGCCAGAACCGTGCCTGATAATAATCCTTCCACACCCCAGAAATAAGCTCCGGTAATTGCTAATATGAGATCAAGTATGCTTAAACAAGCAAGCCACAGTCCTGCGGCTTTAACCTGATCGAAACCCAATAATAGTGCATTAAAGTACTTGTATGATTTTTCAAAACATATAAATAAAATCATCAACGATAAGGCTATCCAACTGATATCGTCAGTTTTGAAGCCCTCCGGTTTAATCAATAGGACCCAGAGTAACACGAATGCCGTTCCTATGATCGTACCAAATACCGCGAGACCTGACAGCTCCGAGGCTTGAGCTTTATCGTCTTTAATTTTTGGTAACTCACGAGCCAGTCCGTTCATCAGTCCCGCATCAGAATAATTTCCATACTGGCGCAAAATGTTTAGTGCCGCCCAGGCTCCGAACGACCCAGCACCTAGAATACGGGCTAGCAGCAAATCTCGCAATAAGCGTCCCCCCAAAAAAGCGACATAACCCACTCCAAAAGACATTGTTTTACCGGTTATAAATAACTTAAGTCTTTCTTTAGAAATCAACTTCGAAATTGTATGTTTCATTTTTTCCCAAAAGCCTGCTTTTCAAGAAGTCCGAACATAAAAAATAAAATACACATCAGATAGGGAGTATTATACGCACCGGGATTTCGAATTGCTAAATTAATCCCCTGAGCGTGCGCCAGTATTAAAGTTAAAAGAACTGCAAACGCGACAATTAAACTTTTCCTGCGAAAGAAACTATTCAAAATGTAATATATGGCTACAATCAAAACTAAGCCAAACATGATGGCAGCGCCGAGACCATTTTCATACAGCTCGGTTAACAGCATATTATGTAAGTCAGTAAAGCCCTCTGAGTGATGAAATTTAGTTAGCCCATAGCCAACTCCATAAAATGGGTTACCACTTGTGGCGGAAGCCCAATAGACGCCAAAAGCTTCAATACGCCTCTGAATAGCGTAATCCATTTGGGTAAATCTGGTCGTCCATATATAGCCAACATGTGTAAATGAAACCACCAGCATACCGGATATTCCTAATATAACACTGACAACATAAAACCACGGTCTTAAGAACATTGATTTTAAATCTAATTTAAAATGCACAATCACCGTTAGCAAATAGACTGCTGCAGGAACAACGGCTGATCGAGACAGACTCAGGGCAAACATAAATGGCGGAAGCAGCCAAAATATCCAGTTAATAATTTTATTTTTTCTAACTTCAAAGCTAGCTAAGGGCACATATAAAATCAGCATCTGTAATAAACCAGTAATCGATAAAATACTGCCGTAAGATCTGGTATAAAATAGTGAATAGGCCATGCCGGTTACTAATGCAAACATCACGATTGAAAAGCTAAGCAGACAACTGAAGATAACCGACAACGTCAGAGGAATTGATGTTGATTCATCTTCAGCTTTTCTGCCGGCAATAAAAAATATAAACCCGAACGGAATCGTCCACAATATCGCATAAAGACCCCACTGTGGGTTATCACTGAAAACAGCACTGATGATACATAATATTGAATAGGCGAAATAGGCGATCATCAATGGGCTTAAAGCGACATTAATTTTATCTTTCTGCTGTATAAAAAATCTTATCGTGGCTGCAGATAATATTGCTAGAGATATAAAAACCGGCAGCATCAGAAACCATCTAGGCTCCGTAAAAGATTTTTTATCTAAGTTGTGATGCAAAAACATAACAACAGGCGCCTGGGGCATGATCGCCAGATGGTGCTTAACAAGTTCATAGTAGTTATCTCTTTTTATGTAGCTTACATATAAAAATAAGATACTAAAAACGAGAGAAGCTAAAATTCCAATCACTTTTTACTATTAACCATTTGAATCTGAATAAATGCACTTACCAACACTAAACCGATAAAAGCTCCGATAAAAAGACCAAATATTATGTCGCGTAAAGGTAGGCTTGTAGGCTGTATAGCAAATGGTTTGATTGCAATAATTTTCATGGCTACAGTTTCTTTAACCATTTGTTGTTTAACATTAATCAGTTCAGCTTCAATTTGGATACATTTCGCGTTGTCTTCTAATGATTTTTTTTCAAGATTACGACAAAAAATATTGCGGCGGGTTTTCAGATTTTCTAATTGATCCTTATAGAGTTCCTTACTCTGGCCGTAGATATCTTCTAGACTCTTGTTTGAATCATCCACCCATTGACGGAATTTAGCTTCAACGTCATTTTCCGATTCTGCGGAAACTTTCATTATGCTTGATCCCGAATAAGTGATACCAATCTTCAAATGTGAACCGGACTCAGTCAAAAAGATAAATACTTCGGAGTTCACTGAGCTAAATAAAGTGGCCTGAATTTTTTCTTTTTGTGGCAATTCTTTACGCCAATTCAGCGAAAGTGCTCCACCGACAATTGAAAAAATTAATATAATCCACCATCTTTTTGCCAGATTGCGCAAAAGTTTCAAACTTAATACTTGCGTGTCTTGATTTGTCATGAAATGAAACTTAACATACAGACATTAAAAAGCAACTATTGAGTGCTTAATATAGATTCAGCAAAGGGGTGGCATTTGAAAATTCTTTTAATCGGTGCAGGCCAGATCGGAAGCCGCCATTTGCAGGGTTTGGCCTTGCTTAATAATGGCGCAAAAATTGATATTGTTGATCCATCAAAAGAATCATTAGCTACAGCTAAACAACGTTATGAGGATGTCAAAAATGACAGCTCCCCCATTGATCTAAATTTTTACACAAGCCTAACGGACTTGGACAAAAACACAGCCTATGATTTTGCCATTATTGCCACTGATGCACGTATTCGTAAAGGGGTCACAGTAAATTTATTAAGCACACTAGCTATAAAAAAAATTATTTTTGAAAAAGTTCTGTTTCAGAAAAAAACGGATTACCTCGAGATTGACCAGCTTTTAAAAAAACATCAGGTGAAAGCTTGGGTTAACTGTCCTATGCGAGAGTGGCCCGGTTACAAGACTTTAAAAAAACAAATCGCTCAACATGAAAGCAAACCCACTTCATACAAGATGACAGTGACCGGCGGTGACTGGGGTCTGGCTTGCAATTCCATTCATTATGTTGATTTATTTACGCATCTGACCGGCTTAACACCCACTGCTTTTTCAACAGATTTTTTAGAAACTGAAATCCGCGCTTCAAAAAGAGCGGGCTTCTATGAGTTAACCGGAGAGCTGAACGTTATGTTTGCTGATCAAAGCAAAGTAACTCTGTTCTGTGACTTTAATTCGACAAAGCCCGTACAACTGACAATTGAGACCGGACAACAACGTCATATTATTAAAGAAGATTTGAAGTGCTGCTACAGCTCCTATGCCTCTTCAAACTGGAAATTCGAAAAATGGGATCTTGAAATGCCCTACCAGAGTCAACTGACCGGTCTGATCCTGAATGAGCTAACGCAAACCGGCCGCACAGATTTACCAACCTACCAGGAATCCATGAATATCCATTTACCTATGATCGAAAGCTTTACTGAGTTTTTTAAAATTCACCTGAAAACTGATACGAAGGGAGATTTGTCATGTCCAATAACTTAAATAAAGTAACTCTTGTTGGACTTGGCGCCATCGCTCTTGAATATACTAAAGTTCTAAAAAGTCTGAATTCTGAAATCACGGCGATCGGAAGAAGTGAATCCTCATGTGAAAAATTCACCAAAGATACCGATATAAAAAGTTTTGTAGGCGGGGTTTTAAAAAACAAAGAACTGATTTCTGATACAGCAATCGTATCTGCCAGTGTGGAGTCTCTAGCCGAAATCACAATGCAACTGATTGAGTCCGGTGCAAAAAAAATACTGGTGGAAAAACCCGGAGCCTTGAACGCCGAAGATCTGATAAAAATTAAAACTCTAGCCGAAAAAGCCAACTCTCAGGTTTATATTGCGTACAATCGACGCTTTCTGCCCTCAACATTAGAACTCATTAAAAAGGTCAAAGCCGAAGGCGGTGCCCAGACCGGTTTTTTCGAGTTCACCGAGTGGTCACATGTTATTGATAAACTCCCCGATTCACCTGCAAAACAAACAACGTTTCTGTCGAATTCAACTCATATCATTGATCTTGCATTTTTTCTTATGGGCGCACCCAAAGAATATTCAACTTATACAACAGGTGAAAATAAATTTACGTGGAATAAAGGCCCCTCGCAATTTGTCGGCTCAGGTATTACCAAGAATGATGTTTTATTCTGCTATCATGCCAACTGGACTTCTGCCGGACGCTGGGGTGTCGAGGTTCTGACCAAAGAATCCCGTTATATTTTAAGACCGGTAGAAAAACTGTTTCGTCAACCCGTCGGGTCTATTAAGATAGAAGAAATAACTCTTAGTAATACTGAACCAGCTGATCTGAAGCCAGGACTGTATAATCAGGTTTCGCAGTTTTTAAACACGCATGAAAATACTGAGAATTATCTGGTTACACTGAATGAGCAAATCGAAATGTACAAACACTATAATAAAATTAATTTTTCTAATGCCCACGAAAAAAGATAAATCATGGCGCATAAAAATACTGTGAAAGTTCTCATGGAAAACAACACTAACTTTTCCACACCAAGAGTATCCCAGTTGATTAATGAAATACAGATCGTACCTGTGCAAGCGTCTCACATTGAAGATATTGCTCGCCTTCACTTCAAACTTTTATCTTGGTCTTTTAACGGTCAATTTGGCTTAGAACATATGATAGAGATCTACAGGGCTCTGTTCAACAGTCAGTATACTTTCGGTTATGTTTACTATAATAATACTAAATTGGTTGGATTTGTAACCGCAACAACCAACTATGAGGATACAAGGCGCCATGTTGTTGCGGTTTACAAAAAAAAATTATTTCAAACATTAAAAATTTTACTCCGCAATCCTGCATATCTCTTAAGTATCATAGAATCCAAATTAATAGTTCCAATCGTATTTCGCTATTTCGGAGTTAAGTCAGAATGGCTGACATTTGTTACAGACACCTCAAACATTGCTCTAAGCCCATTAGTGGCTCTTCGCATGATTGATGGAGTTCGAGACCATTTCAGAGACTTAGGTATAAAATCATATATGGCTCAAGGGGTTAAAAACAACCCACGAGCAATTCGTATGTATAATAAGTTAAAATGGCGTTTAGCTGCAAGATTGCCAATTCACAATATTTATTTTTACTCCACAGAGAAAACCCATGTCTAATAATATCGATTTATTTACGATTGGTAGCAAATACACAGTGTCGTTAACAGCGACCCCAGAGCTAATGAATCAATACCGTCAACTGTCCGGAGATGAAAATCCAGTTCATCATGATAAAAATTTTGCTATTGCTCGGGGTTTTGAAGGTCCGATAGTCTATGGTAATCTACTTGGTGCGATGGTCTCAAAATTAATTGGCGTGGCTTTGCCCACACCTGAAATCGTAATTCTTCGCCAGTCATTAGATTTTCGAAAGCCTGCGTATGTAGGTCAAGAAATAACACTAGTCGCAGAGGTTACCGCTCTGCATGTTGCAGTACAATCAGTACAATTTATGCTTGCGTTCAATTCAACAACAACAAATTCATTCTGTACTGGACAGTGTTTAATCAAATGTCTGTAATAAATAATTCTATTGCCGATTCTATTTCCGCATTTAAAGAATTACTTCGAATCTCAAAATTACGTTCAATGCAACCGCGAGATTTGCTATTACAAGCCTCACGCTTCTCTAAAATCGAAAGTCTCTTTATCGAACAACTCACTGCTGGAAAAACTGTTAGTATTTCAGTGCTGGCAACATTATCCACACAACATTTTTTATCAGTTTTTAAACTATTTTTATATGCCGAAGGATTAGTTCCTAAAATAAACGCCAGTGAATTCGATGGAATTATGTCTGAAGGTCTGGATCCAGAATCAAAAATATGGGAACATCCGCCAGAGGTTCTGTTAATTCTTCCTGCACTTGATGATATTAAAGTATGGCCACGGATGTTTGCAACCACAGAAGAGATTGAGACCTGGATAAAGGAACAAGCAGAACCTTACAAAAATATCTGGCGTATTGCTCGACAGCGCCACCCGATGGTTAAAATTTACCAGGGACTATTTGTTCCACCTATAGAGCGACAGTTGGGTAATTTAGAAAAAGCTTACGCTTTTTCTAAAACGAATTGTCTAGAAAAGTTAAATAAGCACTTACTTTGCGAAGGCTCGGCTTCCATTACGCTTATTGATTTGGAAGCAATCAGTTCATTAATTGGAAGTAAAAATTGGTTTGATGAAACGGCTTATTTTCTTAGTAAGCAGCCATTTGCAATACGCGAAATTCCTTTGGTTGCGGCCTACGTTGCTAGGTTAATAGCCTGCGGACAAGGATCAATTCGAAAATGTTTAGTGTTGGACCTTGATAATACTTTGTGGGGTGGAATCATAGGTGATGATGGACTTTCAGGAATTCGGCTTAGTCCCACCGATCCCGCTGGAGAGGCCTATCTTTCATTTCAAAAATATTTAATTGCTCTAAAAGAAAGAGGCGTAATACTTGCCATTTGTAGCAAAAATGACGAAGCCATTGCTCGAAGTGTTTTTGAACAGCACGAAGACATGCTGCTCTCACTTGATGATATTTCTGTTTTTAAAGCGAATTGGGATAATAAACCAACTAATCTCCGACTTATTGCTAAAGAACTAAATATCAGCCTAGATTCAATCGTCTTCTTCGACGACAATCCTGCCGAGCGTCTAATTGTAGAACAGCTTGAACCTGACGTCTTGGTAATCGATGTACCCGAAGACCCTTCTTTGTACACCAGAGCTCTCGATTTGTCTTTTGCCTTTGAATGGCCACAATTAACGGAAGAAGATACAACTAGGTCGGATTCCTATTCTCAAAATAATAAGCGCGAGCAGTTATTGAGCCAGCACTTAAATTATGATGATTACCTACGTTCTCTTAAAATGAAAGCATGGATCGAACCCACGAATAATGCTTCTGTAAGTCGCGTCAGCCAGCTTATTAATAAAACCAATCAGTTTAATCTTCGAACAAAGCGTTATAGCGAGGAAAATCTGAATTTGATGGCGTCTTCGTCAGAGTACACACTCATTCAGGCTCGTTTCACTGATCGTTTCACAAACTTTGGTATTATAACCAGCTCGATTATTCATTTTAAAGGAAATACCGCCTTCATAGATAATTGGGTCATGAGTTGCCGCATTTTTAAAAGGGGCCTTGAACACGCAGTATTTAACGCTATAATAGAAACCCTAAGGGCACGGCCAGAAATTGAATATTTAACAGGTGAATATATCCCTACTGCTAAAAGCAGCTATGTGGCAGATCTCTTTGATAATTTAGGTCTAACCAAATGTGAAAATTCTATGCAAGATTGGCCGTTTGAAAAATGCACTGGGATCCTTTACAAAGCACCCGTTACTCAATTAACCTACAAGTCACATTTCATTGAGCTTGCTTCAGATTAGGAACCACATGGAAGATTATAAAAAACTTAACGACTATCCCTACATTGACACAGTTCATAAAGTTCTTATGAGCGAGGCTCCCTACATGTCAGGTGTAATTAATAAACAGTATACTGAGTTTGGTAAAACTTGGCTTGATTTTTTTGAAGCTGATTTAAGTACTTTTTTTCGCGACAACAACGAGGCCCTACAAATAGCAACGCGTGGCTATATCAAATTTGCACTGGATGGCATGTTACTACAAAAACGCTTCGATAAAACACGCCAATATGAAAGCAAAAGCTATGAACAGGCAAGTGCGGAAGTTTACCAAAACGAAAAATATATGCACACACTTTATTTGCCAGGCATTTACCTGTCACATTTCTTATGGCGTCATCATTACATCCAGCATTTATTTTTCATTGAGAAATTCGTACCCATGGTGAAAAAACATGGTGGCAAGACCTTCTATGACGTCGGCGTAGGTACTGGTTTTTACTCGCGCGAAATGCTTAGATGTATCCCAGGTCTTCAAGGCGAAGGTTTTGATTTGAGCCCAAGCTCTTTAAGTCATACAAAAAAAATGTTGGAAACTTTTAATCTGGCTCAAAATTATCGATGCAACCTACAAGATATAGTCTTAAATACTCCCACCAAGCCGGCATCATTTATAACTAACGTAGAAGTATTAGAGCATCTCGAAGATCCTGTAGCTTTTCTTAAGGGGCTCAATAAAATGTTAGCGCCTAATGGCCTTGGCATGATCACTGCTGCCATTACAGCTCCCAATGCAGATCATATCTATTTATACAATTCTGTTGACGAAGTTGCAGCACAAGCTGTTGAGGCAAGATTTAAAATAGTCGACTCCAGAGAAGATGCGGCCTATCAACCACTAAAACCAAATGACAGCGTGCCTCGCAACGCGGTCTTAATTGTTACCAAATGAGAGGTACTCAATATGAATGTGCGCAATAGAATGACTGCAGTTTTCTGTCGTATTTTTAATATCGATCTAATTTTGACTGATGAAATGACTGCGAGAGACGTACCCGAATGGGACTCACTGGCACACATTGGATTAATTATAGAAATTGAAGACGAGTTCGGTCTTAAATTTACTGTTGATGATATCTCAGACTTAAAAAATGTTGGCGAAATGATTGAGTTAGTCGATCGAAAGCTTATAAAAACCTAATTTTTAAACCCAATTTTTATAAATGATTAGCTTTCATTTTTTATTACCGATTCCATTATATACATATAAACCCTTAGTTTCAGTTTTAAATACTAATTCAAAGTTTTCATTTGAATAAGTTTTATAAATAGGAACATTAAAATCTACAAGAAGATATGCTCCTTTTGGCAAGCTCCAATGTGAGTTGAGAGCCGAATTGTAATGAGTTTTAATAATATCTACAAATTGCGGCGTAAACCTTCTATGCTGATAGTCAAAAATATAAACACCATATGCAGTTTTAATATAAGCAAGATATAAGTATTGGTTCCAAAAATGATGTGAATAGCTTTCCAAATAGCTTGACCTAGTTGGCCGCGGTGCACAGATATAACCATCACCATAAATTTTATAATCATCTAATAGATTCAGCAAAACCTGCTCGGGAATTTTAAGAAATCTAGTTGCACCCAATAAATTATCAATATTATTTGCCATTGATTCAGTCGAAAAACTTGGGTCAGATACAACCAAATCAACATGTGTGTACATAGGAAGTAAAGCATTATCAGAAGGGTCTAAAGCCAGCATTAAAGTATTTTTAGGCAATTTTTGCTGTATATACTCATACATCGTCCAATCACTTTTTGGAATATAATAGCTGTCACGATTATATAAGCCTTCAATCATTTTAACAAACCCAGCTGATGAGAAGTAAAAAAAGAGCATAAATGTTACTATAAAACCCATCTTCAAATATCGTAAAATTTTATTACTATTCATTTTGGATAAAATGACCAATATAGCAAAAACAATCACGAAACTCATGATACTACTAAAACCACGAGTATGAAATCGATATATAACATAATGTTTATCAAGTACTAAGCCTATAAAATAAATAAGAAATAGCGATAGTGTCAGTACAAAAAAAATTGAATTTTTTGTTTTAGCTATTAGACTAAAATAAAATGCTATCAGTACAATAATAAATGACCTGAGTACTAGCTGAACAGAATTTTGCCAATATTGAATATTAGCTGCAATATCCTCAAGATGAGATTGCGTAACTATTTCTGATTTATATTTTAAAGTTAAAAGATCATTAATATTTTGAAATGTATTCGTGATAACACATAAAAAAACAACAATCCCTGTAAAAATCAATGCCTGCGTCCACCATTTTTTTGAAGACTGTTTTGAGTAAATACTCAGCCAGTATATGGTTGTCAGCACGCCCGCAAAAAGCGCAAAGGCATAGTACGAATAGATCGTTAGAAAAAATGACACTGCAAAAAATATAAGATTTAAATTATTTTTTTTGTCGTGAAATATACTGACACTCAATATATGCAGCCACATAAATACTGCAGCCGTATGCAGGGCAACATAACGAAAATGACTGTTAAGCGTATCAAATGTGAGAAAACCAGAGAAGTTAAATAAGTGCTCTGTCATTGCTGCTATGCCACGTGTCGGAATAGTCAAACTAGCTGCAAAAATTACAAAAAAGGCACCCATAAAACTAGGAAAAGATTTTTTAAAAAATCTAAAAAAAATTATATATAATAAAATGTATTGCAAAAGCACGCCCAGACACAAAGAAAGGAGCATACCCACTCTATGATCCTCAATAAAAAAAGTAAGCAGCGCGGCTAGCCTCTGCGATGCTGCTCTAAATAAATCATAATAAATTGGAGTGGCTGTTTCACTGACCGGGTTTTTAAACTCACAAAAAGACTCTCTATATTCTTGAGTAGCCGCCCCATAAAATACAATATCTGAACAATACTTGTAAGGTGCATTGTAAGGAATCCAGGTTACCCCGTCTGGCATATGATAAACTGAGTAGAAGATTGGACCCAAACAATACCCAAGAAGTAAGACTCCTCCTATTGCGAAGAACCACTTCGAGTTCCATATCGTGTCAATAAATCGGCCCATCATATTTTTATTAATTCTTTCTAATTTTTTCTAGATGAAAAAATACAATCCCGCCTGAACTAATATTGTGTTCTTTATCCGCAAATTGCTTTACAGCCTTAAAAAGAATAGTGGCAGTTAAAACTCTGATGCGTTCTGAAATAAACCATCTGTTGGTCAGTTTTTTTATAACCAAAGAAGGAACACTTAAAATGGCTAAGGCATCATTCATCACACAAGATTTTTTTGAGCAGTACGTCTGATGCTGCTTTACTTCAAACCCATTCCGCTCAAAAACTTTTTTCCATCCATCAACAGTATGAAAGTGATAGTGGGCCCAGAATTTATTAAAGAACGTGCGGAACTGAGAAGATAATTTTGTCAACCCGAGTGAGCACAAAATAAGGTTAATAACAGAGTACTGATCAAATTTTTCAGTCGGCACGGTAACATAAAAACGTCCATCATCACTGAGCAATCGGTGCGCTTCTTTTATCACCGGTTCAAGGTCTGGAATGTGTTCAAGAACACTGTTGCTGAAAATCGTCTTAAAGCTTTTGTCAGGCTTAGGGATCTTATCGCCCCAACAGTTTATTAATTCGGTATACGATTTCATTTTTTTTGTGTGCAGTAACTCTTTTTCATTTGGCTCTACACCAACATCAACTTTTTCATTAAATAATTGTCTGACAAAAATACCATCACCACAGCCAATATCCAATATTGGTCTTTGAAAAAACTGCTTCGAAAGGATTTCACACTCATAAGATCGCTCAACAGCCAGTGGCACCGGAGCCATTTTTAAATAGTTTTCTAAAAAATCGCCACTTTTTAACATTTTTATTTCCTTAATTTAAGAAAATGATGGCAAATATAATCAACATTCTCCTCAGTTAATCCTACATAAAAAGGCAAACTAATTACATTTTGACTTATTCCCAGCGAATTAGGAAATTCATGTCCATTAGTCCATTTACAATAAATAGGTTGTTCGCTATAGCAATAAAATCCGGGCCTGGTATCGACACCATTTTCTTTCATTATTTCAATAATCTCATCTCGAGTTTTTAAAAAAGCCGAGGCTTCAATTTTAACCGCTAATGCCCAAACGACTGGTTCAACGCCGCTTCCCCATTGTTGCAAGCTAATTCCATTTTCCCCGCTTAAGCGTTTAACATACATCTTATATAATTCTGATCGGGCTTGGATAAACATTTCAGCCTTTTCAAGTTGTGCAACACCTATCGCCGCCACGGTATTGGGAACCCTGAAGTTATACCCGATAGACTCATGCCAATAACGTTTTGCACTCATTCCATGGCTACGAAGCATTGCAATACTGGAAGCCAAATCTGGGTTTTTAAACATAACAAACCCGCCCTCTCCCATTGTAATTGTTTTTGTAGCCTGAAAACTAAAAGCCGCAATATCGCCAAGCGTACCCGTCATTTCACCATAGTATTTAGAAAAAATAGCTTCTGCAGCATCTTCGATTAAAACCAAATTATGAATCTTAGCCAGCTCGCGTAGGGCGTTCATCTCACAAACATTACCGTAAGTATGAACTGCCACAATAGCTTTAGTTTTTTTGTTAATTAAGCTTTCAACAGAATTTACATCAAGGCACCATGTGCTCTTGTCCACATCGGCAAAAATAGGAGTGGCCCCAATAGCGATAACCATATTTCCGGGAGCAACAAACGAGAAGTTGGGTACAATTACTTCGTCACCAAGCTTGATCCCTGCAGCTAAATAAGCCAACTGTAAGGCTGTTGTTCCGTTATTTACTGCAAATCCATTTTGAGCATTATGTATTTTTAAAAAATCATTCTGAAATTTTTTAACGTATGGCCCATCAGATACCCACGTCGACTCTAAAGCCTCGATCATATATTGTTTTTCATTACCATTAAGTTGTGGCATGGCCCAAGGAATCCATGCGGCGGCATCACCGAGCCTAAGCTTAGTCATAGAATTTGGTCGCAGAGGAAGACTGCAATGAATCATAGCTGACAAACTCAATTTCCGGCATTGGAAAAATAAGCTGACCGCCGTTTTTTAAGTATTCCATCTCTTTTTTAATAATCCCGTCGCGAAAGTGCCAAGGCAGTACTAAATAATAATCAGGATTTTTTTTGACCGCTTCAGCTTCAGAAATGATGGGAATACCTGTACCTGGAGTGAATTTACCATACTTATCTTTGTTAACTTCAGAAATAAAATAAATTTCATCGGAACTAAAACCACAGTATTGCAAAACAACGTTTCCCTTTGTAGAGGCACCGTATCCTGCAACAGTCTTTCCCGCTGATTTCAGATCGCGGATTATTTTCTGAAGCTTGATCTTCTGATCTTTTACTCTTTTTTCAAAATCCTGATAGGGCTTAATTGTATTGTATCCAGCATCAAGCTCTGCTCGCACGATATCCTTAAGGTTTGACATCTCGTCAAATCTTTTATTAGCGACATGCGCACAAAGTACCGCGAAACTACCGCCATTTGCGCCGTTAAATGTGCAATCAATAATTTTAAGTTCAGCTCTCTTTACAATCCACTCCACCTGGCGAATTCCATAATACTCAAGATGTTCATGACAGACGGTATCGTACGCATTCATTTCAACCATTCGTGGCATATAGCTTTGCTCAAATAGCCACAAACCTTCAGGATGCAATATTTTAGCTATATCAGAAGCAAAACCCAAAGGCGCCTCAAGATCGTAAAACATCGCGATTGATGTTATTAACTTTGCTTTTTGACCTGAAAATTTATTCTCAAATAAGGAGGCCGAAAAAAAGTTATCTAGAATAATCATGTCAGAGCTATAAAATGACTTGAACTTCTTAGCAGTAGGATCAATTCCAATTCGTACTGCTTTTTTATCATGCATGGATAACAAGGTGGCATCGTTACTGCCAATATCAACAACCAAGTCACCTTCCTGAAGTTCAATATATTTTTTTAAATAGTCAATCTTCTGTGCTAAATGCTTCACCATCGTGCTGTTCAAACCTGACCTGTAACCGTAGTTATCTCCGTACATTTCAGTAAGAGAAAAATTATGGCGCAATTGTAACAGCCCGCAGCTTTTGTCGGAAGACTCAATACATTTAACTAGCTCTAAAGGACCAACTGTCACCTGCTCCTGAGGGCTTGAAGGAAAAACTCCCGTTAACTGTTGATCACCTAAATGGAGCACAGTCTCTAAGTTTTTATTCCCGCAAACCCGGCAACTTTCTATTTTTATGTGCATAAGAGAAAATCCTCTCCGTCAAAGTTAGCTTTAACACATCAGCTGTATATTGAAAAAAAACGCCAAAAAACGCGGAGTTACCCTCACCATAACGTCTTTTACCATTCACCGCTGGAAACTGCAATATAGAAACCTGAGCTCGCTGGAGGTAGAACATAAGACGAATAAAATAGTTACCATAGCCTTTAAAAATTCCTTCGTGACACAAATTGTTCTTAATAAGAATATCTTTTTTAATGGCATAATACCCATAAAGGTTATCAGTAATCATTCCTCCGGTCACAGCTCGTGTAGCAACATTAAAAACCCAACTCAGCAATGTTCTACTGCGACTTTCCATCATCCCGCCATATTGAAAACGTGACCCTGTAACACAGTCCCAGTAATCAAGATTCTTAATCATAAATGGTAAATACTTTGGGTCATGATTGAAGTCCGTATCCATAACAACAAGCAACTCCCCTTTCGAAGTCCTGATCCCATCCAATATTGATCCGGCTAGACTCGGCAAAGAAGTCCTTAGGAGTGGCCGGACTCTGCTGTTTTTTAAATTACAAACGGCTTCGTAAGTTCCATCTGGGCTATTATCATCAACAACAATCAGCTCATAGTCATGATTTTCACCAAGAATTTCATCAATAGATGAAATAAGCTCTAAAACATTCTGTTTTTCGTTAAAACAAGGTAAAATAATTGACGTGCATTTGTTATTTAACAATTTGTCCTCATTTTAATGAAAGAATAGATTTCTTCAAAAGAGCCAAACCATATTCAGCACTTTTTTCAGGATGAAATTGAAAGCCAATAATATTGTCTTTCTTTACAACGGCCGGAATTTTAACATCGCCATAAGTAATTGATGTCGAAATAATTTCTTCGGGAGCATTTTCAACAAAATAGGAATGAACAAAATAAACTGTTCCTTCATCTTTATCTGCTGATTGATGAGACTGCATTTTCTTCCAGCCCACATGAGGCACCGGAAACTTACGACCCTGAATATTTTGATTCGGAATTTTAACAACCTGGCCCGCCAAAAATCCTAAACCCTTACTTTCCCCGTGCTCAAGACTGTTCTCAAAAAGCATCTGCATTCCGAGACATATTCCCATTAAATTTTTTTTCTGGTGTCGATGGTATTCATTCAGATATTCTACGAAACCACGTTTTTCAAGTTCCAACATCCCTGAGCTGAACGACCCAACCCCTGGCAAAACCAACAAGTCCGTGACTCCAATCTCAGTGGCTGTTTGTACTATCTTAACTTCACAGCCAATGAATTTGAATGCTCGAGCAACATTTAAAATATTACCGACATTATAATCAATTATAGTCACCAACTTATTCATATTCTAACTTCAATTCTATTCTGCTGACAGTAGCGCTTAACCTCATCAATTGTATTATGATTATAATGCAAAATCCGTGCACTAGCGATTGCGTTCGCCCCGGCATTAACCGCCTCAATGGCATGCTGAGGCTGTCCCATTCCACCACTTGCTATAATTGGTATAGTCACTACGCTACTGACCGCGCGAATAAGCTGAGAATTAAATCCGACTCCGGTTCCTTCTTTATCAACAGAGGTTAATAAAATTTCACCCGCACCCAGTTTTTCGGCTTTCTGAGCCCACTCAATAACATCAAGAGCAGAATTTTCTCGTCCATTATCGAAATAACTTATCCATTTGCTGTCCTCAATTTGCTTAGCCTCGATAGATACAACAACTGCCTGCGAACCGAATTGATTAGCCAGCTCGCTAATTAGATTAGGATTCGCGATCGCGGCGGTATTAATAGCAACTTTATCGGCACCGGATCTTAAAATATTGCGGGCATCATCAACAGTTCTGATGCCACCGCCGACCGTAATCGGAATAAAAATTTTTTCTACTACAACTTTAATTAGGTCATTAAGACTATTTCGATTATACAGGCTGGCCACACAATCCATAAGTATAAGTTCGTCAGCGCCTTGGTTATAATACTTTTGTGCAAAAACGCTGGGATCACCTAAAACTCGCAAGCCTTCAAGCTGAATGCTTTTAATAAGATTAGGCCATTTGATATCAAGGCGAGGAATAATTCGAAGCATCTAACTAAGTTTCCCAATATGAATATACATTTTAGAGATATAAATGTAACAGCTTATACAAATCTTGTGTACCGAAATCTAGGCGGAAAGATCTTAGAGACCACGAGAAGTCGTGGGCTTAATTTTTAGGCAACGTGAGGCCTAAGAAATAATTCCATATTTCGCTGTGCACACTGCTCGTGAATATACTCTTTGCTAAGAGGATGAGTAAGATAGGAAAAAGCCACCTCATCGTTGAATTCTATGCGCTTTGAATAGCGCAGTTGTAGCGATTTATTCTGGCTTTGAGCTTCAAATTTGAAAAGACTTCCTTCTTTAAGGGCAAAGACCAGTGCTATTTGCGCCGATCGAACTGCCAA
This sequence comes from Bdellovibrionota bacterium, assembly GCA_038042235.1. Classification (GTDB taxonomy): domain Bacteria; phylum Bdellovibrionota; class Bdellovibrionia; order Bdellovibrionales; family Bdellovibrionaceae; genus Pseudobdellovibrio. The sequence goes on from JBBTEQ010000102.1 coordinate 16,673, forward strand.
CATCCCGAACTCAAAGCCATCAACAAGTTGAGGTTTCGGCAAAGCGTGCAAAATCATACTTCCTGAATCGAGTCCCTTCGAAAGATAATGAAGAGTTGCCCCAACCAGTTCTGGTTTCTTATCATAAAGAGCCCAGAAATTACAGGCCGCCCCTCTGTAGTACGGAGAAATACCCATATGGATATTTACTGCTTTCTTTTTTATAAGGAAATCACATAGCTCACCTTTGATCCAACTTGCGCCGAATACAATGGCGCAATCCACGTCTTCCAAATCTTTCAGCCAACTGAGAGGAAGAGAATTCACATCACCCATTTTAATCGGCAGAAGACGGACATTTTTGTTTAGAAATCCGATGGACCCGAAAACTTTTTCTTCAGCCTGCTGCATCTTAGAAAAATATTTTTGCATGACGTCTGATTTATTATAAAAATCCTGGGTTTGTCCGGGAAAAATAGTTGTTCCTTCGCACACGACAAAAAGCTCTTTAGCAATCTCTGATAGTTTATTAATTAGACTCTGATGGCGAACCTGATTACTCGTAAACAATGCAATTTTCATTGAACCGAGCTCAAATACTGCTTTAATAAATTAATATGATCTTCGCGTGGCCATTCAAATTTTGAATTAAAACCACGCTCCATATTTGATCTAAAACCCAATTCAATATTCAGCTCTTCAAGCAATTTTAAGGTTTCAACATTATAAGAATTGCAAGGATGAGACATTGATTTAACTTTAATTTCAAGTTTAGATTCTAAAAAATTTTTATTGGTTAAGTACTCTTCTCTTTGAACCCCGTAGCTTTGCAGCCCCAAAGTCATTGGGTGTGTGTCAGAGTGAAGACCAATCAAATGACCATCAAGGCTAAGTTGTCTTACATTATCCAAAGTCATCCAGAGTTTGTCTCGAAGAGAATCAAGATCAATCTGACTTTCTTTCATCATAGCAGTAATAATTTGATCGTATTTTCCATCAGTTAAAATATTATCTCTTGTGTACCTGTAGATTTTGTCATTATCTGTATAAAAGCTAAATTCTTTTAAGTATCCACCAACTTGAAAATCTTTTAACTTATTATGTGCCAACTGAGCAAATTCACTGTTCTGAACTTTTCTCATAAATGAACTAAAAAAATGATCAAAATCCCGGTAGAATTTACTCCGGTAATATCTTGAAACCTCTAAAAACTCAAACTGTCCTCGCAAAACAGAACTATATACAAAAAAGAAGGCCTTAATTTTATACTTATTCAATACCGGAAGGGCGATGTCGTACTGGCACTTCAGGCTGTCATCAAAGGTAATACAAACTTTATTTTTAATTTTATCTGTCGCATTCTCGCGGCAATAGTTCATCCAGTCAGCTGCAGAAAGAATATTTTCAGGTCCGATAAACTTAATAATATTCTCAAATTCCTGAACTGAAATACTGCCTTGCCCCACAGGGTGATGCTCGTCATAGAAATGATGAAACATAATCCCATGTGGATATTCTATTTTATATTTCATGATTTCCTATTGAGTTTCCCAAATCGGGTGTCTGAGCTTCCACTGGTTATCTTCTTTTTTCCAGATGTGGTTTGATCGCCAGCTGTCAATGACCGCTTCGAATTGAGCCTCATTAATATCGCAGTATTGCAGAAAATCCATAAAATATTTTTTGGGAAACTCACCGTCAAATTTTCTGACTAAGGCAATAGCCTCTTCACGTGTGATTTTTCCATCGCGCACTTCGTGCGCTGAATCAGATGTAGTTCTCCCGATCCCAAATTTAATATACCCTAAATAATAATGAAAACCATCGATACGGTCATCTAAACTGGCATATTTAGAATACGTTCCTTCAGATCTCTCAGTATTCGTAGTAAACTTTGTGTGCTCTTGACAGTAATAAAAATTTTCTTGCGGATCCCAAAATTTATAATAACCCATAAAATGTATACTTGTTTTATTATTTACGATGTCTTCATACTTCGGAGACATAAATGGTTTTAGGTCGGCTTTCGTCAGCCCATGAGATTCCCAAAACTCAGGGGGTAGTCCAGAAAAATAATGCTTGTCATGGTCTGTGATATCACGATCAGGCCTGAATGCGTTTTTCATATCTCCACCGTATTCTACTTCGCCGTTTTCTCCATACATGATCAATGAAACATTGTATTTAATTGCCATATGCATCGGAAAATTCGTCTGGCCGTAAATAAACGGCTGAAAAGGGTCTCCTAACTGCATGAAGGACAGATTCGTCAGTTTTCTGGTCACAATACCGTTTGGCTTGCCGAGAATATTATCGAATCCGGAACTAATGAAATTGTCGAGATTTTTACGGCCAATTTCAGTCGGCAGTAACGGCGCCCAGGTTACTGTGAGCGGGTTCATATTATATTTGTATTTCAATTGATGTGCAACGAAACTGCCATCCTTGCCCCCACTACAGGGAACAATCACATCATAATCACCATTGCTCTTTCTATATTTATCACAAAGTTCTATTAATTCTTTTTCGCGCTGATTCCAATCGACTTTTGTTCTTTTGTAAACAGCATAATTACAGGCCGCGCAAACACCCTTCTCGTCAAATATAATCCGGGGTCTCTGGTTTGAAACCGAGCACAACTTACAATAAATCACTTTTTTTGGAAGATTATATCTCTCTTGTACATTTTTATTTTCTATTTCTAACATTTAATCCTACCTTGATGTCATCTGTTATAAAAAATTTTTCGGGCCATTTCTAAATCTTCTTGTGTATCTATATCTAGAGAGTCCGGCTCTGACATTAAATACACACCTGTGTTGTTGCCAAGAAACGATTTATTTTCTTCGAAATAGTCAGATTTAGCAAAGTAAATACAGCCATTTAAACTAAAAATCTCAGGCGTTTGTTGTGTTCTGAAATTGAATATTTTAGGATCAATTAAGGGCTCTACAGCTGCACCTTTTTTAACAACTACATGAAAAGGATTTGTTAGCACTGGCTTTACAGAAACTAGAGTTGAGCAACCACCTTCTTTGAGCTGAAAAAAAGCCTCTTTAATATGCTGAAATGTTCTAAATGGCGATGTTGGCTGTAACAAACAAATATAATCAAATTGTCCTCTAAATTGCTCCAAAATAGAGCAGACAACATCAACAGAACTTGCCGTATCTGAAGCGAGATCTCCCGATCTTTGTAAAGCTTCAACCTCTGGATACGACCTGGCCTGCTCTAAAATTTCACTGTCATCTGAACTTAAAATAATTTTAGAAAAAATTTGGCTTTCAATAGCCTCTTTCATAGACATCTCAACCAAGCTGAGCTGCCCTACTTTAGCCAAATTTTTTTTAATTATACGCTTAGAGCCACCACGAGCGGGAATTATTGCCAGCACCTTGCTTTTATTATTCATTTGGAAGTTTTCGCGAATTATCTTCATAACTATATTGCGCCTTGTGATAATCCTCAATGCGACCGATGTCTAACCAATAATCACGAAGAATGTAGGCGTGTGTTGTAATATTCATCTCACCCAATTTAGTAAATAATGCAGGCATGTCATAACGAGTGTCTTTAGGTATCAGCTTCAGCGCCTCTTGTGATAAGACGTAAATACCTGCACTAATATGAAAAATTTCTTTAGGTTTCTCAGTAATTGATTCAACCTTTTGGTCATTAAGTTTAACCGTACCGTAAGGGATATCTACAACGTACTCTTTTACACACATCGTCGCTAAACTATTTTTCGAATTGTGAAAAGTCATTAATTCAGAAAAATTAGCTGAAGTTAAAATATCCCCATTCATTACAATGATCGGCTCCTGAGATTCTGCACACAACAATGATAACGAACCACAGGTGCCCATTTCTTTTGACTCAGTAATATACTCAATATCTACTCCAAATTTTTTACCATCTAAAAAGTGATTTTTAATTTGCTCTGCTAAGTAATTCACACAAATAGTGAATTTTGAAAACCCCGCTTCGTGGAATCTAGATATAATTCTTTCTAAAATCGGCGTGCCCGCAATAGGCAACAAAGGTTTTTGTATATTGTCAGTTAGTGGTCTTAACCTGACCCCTAATCCGCCAGCCATCAACACAACGCGATAAGGCCTTTTAATGACTCCCAATAGTTCGTCGAATATCTCGACCCTAACAAGTTTGTGTTGTTTATCAAGTACAGGCAGTTGTTTGACATCCCATTGTTTCATTTTCAATGCCATGTCGTGAAAACTATGCTCAGTAGTTAAATACTTCGGCTGTTTATTCATAAAGTCGGAAACATTTGAATCTAAATTGGCCCCATTAAGCAATGCTCGTCTTATATCACCATCGGATAAAGCGCCAATTAACTTGTTGTTATCATCAACAATAAAACAAATTTGAACAGCATTCTTATTGATTAGTTCCATAGCGAAACGAATTGAAGAATTTGATTTAACAGCGAAGTCACCTAAATAGGACATATATCCCATAGTTCTATATAAAATATAGAACTATGGCAATAAATAATGAGCTGAATTAGTGCCCAGAGTGAAGCATAAATCTAAACACAAAAACTATGACCACTTCGTTTAAATTGATCTTTTTACGCTATCGGTAATCAGTTCGCGCAATTTTTTTATCTCTTTAAACATAGATATCTGGTGATTCCCAACAAAAAAACCATGCTGGTCTATACGGTCAGCATTTTTAAGTTCATCAAAAATTTCATAATCAAACCATTTAAGCACTTCATTTTTAGCAAAGTTTCCAGTTACTATTGGACGGCACTCTACACCAGCTATCGTAAGTAGATCGATCAATTTTAATCGATTTACTTTTGAAGATTCTCGAATTACAAAACTAAAACCAAACCAACTACTATCACCGATTTCTTTTTGTATAATCAAATGCTCATCATTCCCAAAAAGCTCAACAAAGGCTTGAGCATTCTGGCGCCTAGTTTCAATAAATTGTGGCAGTTTTTTGATTTGTTCAATGCCTATAGCACCGCTCATTTCGAGTGGTCTTACATTATAACCCGGTAGTACGAACTTAAAAGACTCTTCAAAGGCATTATCGCTTTTTACTCCCGACACATGATTGTGTTTAGGTAGGTTTCGTGTCCATCCATGGGCCCGCAGGCAAAGCAAAATATGATAGAGTTCCTCATCATCAGTCGTTACAAAGCCGCCTTCCATAGTTGAAATATGATGGCTGAAAAAACAACTGAAGGTTCCCATGATTCCAAATGTGCCCGCCTGTTTTTTATTAAGTGTGGCCCCCATCGATTCACAGTTATCTTCAATTAACTCGATATTTTTATTTTGAATGATATTTTTGATTTTACTAAAATCATTCGGGTTACCTAAAAGATTCACCGCCATGATTAGCCGAGTTTTCGGGGTAATGGCTTCTTCAAGCGCCTTTAAATCAAAATTAAGAGTTTCTAAATCAACATCTACAAATTTTAGTCTTAACCCATATTGATACAACGGGTAAAAAGTTGTGCTCCAAGAAACCGCGGGCACGATCACTTCATCGCCACGTTTAAGCGGATTATTTTTACGATAGAAAAGACTCGCGACCATAATTAAATTAGCAGCTGACCCTGAACTGGTCATCACGCAGTATTTACTACTTAAAAATTCTGAAAATTGTTTTTCACATTCGGCCACCTGAGGCCCCATTGAAAATATCCCGGCCTTAATGACTTTTTGAATTGCATCAATTTCAAGGTGATCCCAGCTCGATGTGGCTAGTGGATAGAACGTGCTCATAAACCCTCTTTACTTTCTAATCCTAAAAAAAACTCGTATGTTTGACGTAAACCATCTACCAAAGATGTCGTACTTCTCCAGCCCCACTCATTGGCCCTATCCACAGAAGTCAGTTTCTGTTTCATACCCACAGGTTTACTTAAATCGTGTTTGAACTGACCTGTATAGCCTACAACTTCGGCGACAGCGCGATAATAATCATTCACACTATAATCAATTCCCAGCCCCACGTTCATAACATCGGGCAAAGTTTCAAAATCATGCAAAGCTTTATAAACACAGTCAACTAAATCACCACAATACATAAACTCACGCCTGACCGTGCCGTCGCCCCAAATATCCACTTCATGTATATTCTGAACTTTAGCTTCATGAAGCTTGCGAATAACCGCCGGCACTAAATGCGAGTGCTCAGGCTCAAACTTATCGTGCCTACCATACAGATTGCACGGGACCAAGGTTTTATAAAAAAAACTGGCATCTTCTTTTCGAATATAAGAACACAGCCTCTGGGCCATTATTTTTGCTATGGCGTAGCCCTCGTTGGTAGGTTCAAGCTCACCATCTAAAATCATTTCTTCGCGTAATGGATTTTTAGCATTTCGCGGATACATACAGGAACTTCCCATATTGATCATTTTTTTTACTCCCGCCGAGCGGGCCGCCATAATTAAATTTCGATTGATATCAAGATTTTCAACCAAAAAATCTACAGGGTGCTTTATGTTGGCTTGAATTCCACCTACACGGCCCGCACAGTGAATCACAAAATCAGGTTTTAAATTTTTCATATAAATTAAAACGTCAGAATAATTAAAAAGATTTAACTCGGATCGATTAGGTGCAACAAGTTCAAAATTCTTAAAATTTGAACTTGTTAATATATTTTTGCCTACCATTCCGGTAGCGCCTGTTATTAAAATTTTCACAAGGAACAATTTACCGTAACTTGCTAATTTTTCACGATAATATCACTTCAAAAAATATATGACGCCGTATGTTGCGGGTTTTTTATCACGCTAAGTATAGATGTTAAAAAATTCCTTTGGCTTTTTATATTGAGCCAGATTTTCTGCTATATCGGCTAACTTATTTGCGATAGTGCTAGCCGCCGTACCGTCACCAAATAAACTGATGTTTTTTGAAAAAGCGAGTTGTTTTTTCAAATCTACAATGGTCTCAAAGTTAAATGTGACAATATCTTTGATGCTTAACAAATCCACAACACTGCTTTCGCGCTCTCGGCCCGCTTGCCGCAAACCAATATTAACAGCTGGTGTTCCCATGCTGTAGGCCTCTAATACTCCGCTCGAGGAATTACCCATAACAGCTGTCGCGAGCTTCATCAGTGATAAATACTTAACAAGTCCAAGTGATTCTACAAATAGTGCCCTATTATTCATCTTCGCAGCAAAGTCTAAAATAATACCTCTAATTTTTGATGAGCCTGCATCGCTATTAACTCCGGTTAAAACGACTAATGCATTGTTCTGATTAAGTCGTTCCTCAAATTTTTGAAGAAATTTTTTGAGCAAATCTGCTCCGAAATCAGCACTATTGGTTTCAGGATGAAAAGTAAAGAGATAGAGCTCGCTCGGAATATTAATTTTTAATTCTTTTTCCAGCTCAGCTTGGCTTAAAAGTTTTTGATTAAGCGCATTGTCTACACCTAATGCTCCGGCATTAAAAACCCTGTCAGGATTTTCACCTAGTTGAATCACCCTTTTTCTATAGGTTTCACAGGCCACAAAATGCCACTCTGAGAGCTTAGTCAGGCAATGCCTGAACTTGTCATCTATGGCGCCAAAAGTGAGCTCTCCGCCATGCAAATGAACCAATGAAATACCCAGCGCAGCGCAGGCTATACCGAAACACAAAGCTTCATAGCGATCACCCAGTACGATTGATATATCCGGCTTATCCTGCACAAGTGCTTCCGAGTATTTAAGTAAGGCCTCTGACATTATATTCAAATTTTTTAATTTTTCATTTTCTTGGCAACTGTGCTCGACACAGTAAAAAATATCAGATTTATAATCTTTTTCAATTTCAGTAAGCGTGTAACCGAAGTTCTGGTTTAAATGTGTACCCGTAACAAAGAGTCTTAACTCAATATTAGGTTGCACTTTGAGTTTTGCAATCAATGGCCTTAAAATCCCGTAATCTGCCCGCGTACTGGTGTAAACAGCAATTATAGTTCTCATATCAGATCACCTGCCGCGTAATCTTTAAGTGCCTTTGAACCTAATACCTCATACCACTTCATCGGAGAAATCCCGGTACCGGGCCGGCTCGTGGTGATGTTTTTTTCCGTAAGCAACTCACCCTGTTTTATATTTTGAAAAGCTACAATAGACTTTCTGGCCACTGATTTATTTACGCTTTCGCTGGCTGTAGGTTTTTTACTTGAGCTCCCTAATGCAAGTTCGATATTTCTTATAGCCTGCACCATCTGCTTAAGTTCTTGTGGTTCTAAAGAGGCCGCATGATCAGGGCCAGGCATATTTCGATCTAATGTGAAGTGCTTTTCAATTACTACGGCTCCCAGGGCCACTGCGGCCGTGGGCACTTCAATTCCCAGAGTGTGGTCTGAATAGCCGAAATTAACTCCGAGCGTTCTTCCCATTTCACACATCGCCAATAAATTCACATCTTGCATTTTAGTAGGGTAATCTGTGTTACAATGTAAAACCGTTAAGTTATTTTTGTCGGTTCCATTTTTTAAGAAAACATTTAAAGCCTCTTCAACCTCACTTAGACTGCACATCCCTGTTGAAACAATCACCTTTTGATTCAGTTTTGCAATGATTTCAAGATAAGGTAAATTAGTAATTTCACCACTGGGAATTTTCCATAGACCTAAATTTAAACTTTTTAAAAAATCTAAACTTTCAAAATCAAAGGCTGTAGATAGAAAACCTATGTTCAATTTTTTACATTCATTAATAAGGACATGATGATCTTCAAAAGAGAGTTCAAGTTTTTTCAGCATTTCATATTGACTGTCGCTGTTTTCTTTTAAATTAGCTTTTTGATAGTCAGCCGTCTTAGCTGATTTTGTGGCCAAAAGCCCTGCTTTAAAGGTTTGAAACTTAACAATGTCGGCCCCTGCATCTGCAGCCGCATGCACAAGCTTGATTGCTTTTTCTAGGTTTCCATTATGATTAACGCCAGCTTCTGCAATAATTAAAGTTCTTTTAGACATTGTAAATATGTGCCTTATACTTTTTCAGATTTTCGGGTCGCAAAAACCATTCAACTGTTTTTTTAAGTCCTTCTTCAATTTTAACTTCGGGCTCATAGCCGGTTAGTGACTTAATTAAAGAATTATCACACCACAGGCGCTGCACCTCGGATTTATCAGGTCTTATTCTGTTTTCATCAACTTCAAATACCGCATCAACATTCATAATTTTTTGAATCAGCTTAAAAGTATCGCCGATACTAATTTCAAAATTTGAACCTATATTGACTGTTTGTCCTAAAGTTTTTTCACTCTCTGCCAGGGCAATAAAACCGCGACAGGTATCACTGACATAATTAAAATCTCGTGTCGGGTTCACATCACCCAGTTTTATCTTTTTCTGCCCCCCCGCCAATTGACTGATAATGGTCGGTATAACAGCGCGGGCTGATTGTCTGGGCCCGTAGGTATTAAAAGGACGAGCAATGGTCAGTGGCAGCTTAAAGGAATTATAAAAACTCATCGCCATCATGTCGGCCGAAATTTTTGAAGCACTGTAAGGCGATTGCGGTTGCAGTGGATGCTTTTCACTGATCGGAACAAATTGTGCTGTACCATAAACTTCACTGGTTGAAGTGTGTATCACACGGCCCACGTTATTTTCTAAAGCGGCTTTACAGATGTTAAGAGTGCCATTGACATTAGTTTCAACATAACTTTGTGGGGCCACATAAGAATAGGGAATAGCGATCAAGGCAGCTAAATGGTAAACAACATCTATATTTTTCGTTATTTCCTTACAAAAAAATGGATCACGGACATCGCCACTTACAACGTCGATGTCTTTAAGATTGGGTATATCTTCAAGCCAGCCCCAATTATTAAACGAATTGTATTGCGAAAGGGCCCTTACCGAGCACCCCTTTTTTACTAATAACTCCACTAGATGTGATCCGATAAATCCATCGGCACCGGTAACTAATATTTTTTTCATTTAAACCTCTAGTTATCTCTTCACAATTTTAGTTAAAACTTCAACGATACGTTTTTGCTGCTCTAAAGTAATTTCAGGGTACAAGGGTAAGCTCATAATTTCATTTTGCAAAACATTAGCCACCGGAAAGTCATTGGGAGTGCATTTTAAATATTCGTAAGCCTTCAAAGCCGGAAGCATTATCGGATAATGCACACCCACTTCAATACCTTCGGCCTTCATTTGTTTCACCACTTCATCGCGGTTTTTAACTCGCAAAGTGTACAAGTGAAACACATGTCGCTCACGATCCGGCAAGTTCGGTCTGATGACCTCTGGAACTTGTGCGAGCAATTCGTTGTAAATCAGCGCTTTTTCTTTTCTTTTTTCAGTCCAGGCCTCGATGTACTTAAGTTTTATTCTTAAAACAGCAGCCTGAATGCTGTCGAGTCTTGAATTAAAGCCTTCGATCACATGATTATATTTATCAATTCGCCCATGATTAGCCAGCATTCGAATTTTTTGAGCCAATTCATCATCATCAGTGATGATGGCACCGGCGTCTCCGGCAGCGCCTAAATTTTTGCCCGGGTAAAAACTGAATGATCCGGCAACACCCCATGTTCCTGATTTTTTGCCGCCAATAGAGGCTAAATGCGACTGCGCGCAATCTTCTATAACCTTAACATTATACTTATCGGTAATTTCAAGCAGTCGCGGCATATCAACGATATGACCGTATAAATGAACCAGCACAATCGCCTTGATGTTGTTGCTGACTGCTTTCATTTTGAGTAAATTTTCTAGTTTATTCAAATCAATCAAGAAATTCTTTTCATCAACATCTACAAAAATCGGAGTCGCCCCTGTCGCGCTGATGGTTTCTGATGAAGCAATAAAACTATTGGCCACCGTTATAACTTTATCGCCCTTGCCAACCTGCATTGCCTTCATAATTAAAAATAAGGCATCGGTACCATTCGCTACACCTATACAGTGCTTTGCGCCCATCAGTTTTGCATACTCAATTTCAAATGAATCTTTTTCGACTCCACCAATAAACGAACACTCAGTGAAAATCTGTTTTAATTTCGCATCAATTTCTGGTTGGATCTGCTGATATTGTTTTTTTAAATCCATTAATGGAATTTTTTCTGAATTCATAATTTTCACTTTCTTCTAGCTGGATTACCGAAAACAACTGATTTTGCTTCGACATTTTTAGTTACATTTGATCCCGACCCGACCAAAGCTTGGGCTCCGATTTCAACCCCAGGTGATACTGTTGAATTCGCGCCGATCACGGCTGCAGCCTGCACTATAGGCCCTTGAAGATTATTTTTTGTTTCCGGAGTATTGGGATGCTTAGCATTAGTTAACACAACATGCGGGCCGATCCAGCATCCCATTTTTAACTGACTAAATTCCGGAATAAAAACATTGGTATGTATTCTGACATTATTTTCAATCAACACCTGATGTTCAACCACAGACATGGTGCCGATACTTACGTTGTCTCCGATAATATTGTTCTCGCGAATATTGGCCTTGTTGCCAGTTTGAAAATTTTTACCGATTTTATTACCAGCATAAATAACCGTAAATGAACGCAAATGCGCATTATCTCCGATAATTGTCTCGGGGGTAGAACCATCACGCAGTGGGGCGCCGATAATGCAGTAATCTTCAATAACCACATTAGTGCCGAGTTTTACGTGTGGGTAAACTACGGCCGTTTTAGCG
>JBBTEQ010000103.1:0-10531 GCA_038042235.1 Bdellovibrionota bacterium
CATGGCCCATGCGCTTACCTGCGGGAGCAGAGGCTCCCGCGATAAAGACGGCCACGGGCTTTTTGAATTCTTTTTTGATGTAGTCAGCAGCCTCTTCTTCAGCGGTTCCGCCAATTTCACCAATCATGATCACAGCGTCGGTATCTTTATCTGCATTAAAAAGTTTTAGGACGTCGATGAAGTTTGTTCCGTTCACCGGATCACCACCAATGCCAACGCAAGTTGATTGACCAAGGCCTAAAGCCGTAAGTTGACCAACAGCTTCGTAAGTTAGGGTTCCAGATCTGGATAAAACTCCAATACGACCGGCTTTGTGAATATGGCCGGGCATAATTCCAATTTTGCATTGATCGGGAGTTATTACACCCGGACAATTTGGACCGATTAAACGGGTACGCTTACCTTGCATGTATTTTTTTACAGTAACCATATCTAAAACCGGGATGCCCTCAGTAATACAAATGACTAAATCTAAATCTGCATCAACAGCTTCCATAATAGAGTCTGCTGCAAACGCCGGTGGCACAAAAATCATCGAAACATTACAACCAGTTTTTGCTTTGGCCTCTTTAACGGTATTAAAAACCGGAATACCAAGGTGGCTTGTGCCGCCCTTCCCTGGGGTTACGCCGCCCACCATTTGTGTTCCGTAGGCTTTACATTGCTCTGAGTGAAAAGAACCTTGTGCGCCGGTTAAACCTTGGCAGATAACTTTTGTATTTTTATCAATTAAAATAGCCATTTTTATTTTCCTTTGATCGCAGCAGTAATTTTTTTAGCTGCATCAGTTAAGTCATTTGCGGGAATAATATTTAGTCCGCTGTCAGCAAGGATTTTTTTACCGAGCTCTACGTTGGTTCCTTCTAAACGAACCACAAGTGGAACCTTTAATCCCACTTCTTTAGAAGCGGCAATAACACCTTCTGCTATGACGTCGCATTTCATAATGCCGCCGAAAATATTAACTAAAATTCCCTTAACGTTTGGGTCTTTTAAAATTATTTTAAAAGCGTTGGTTACTTTTTCTTTATTAGCGCCGCCACCTACATCTAAAAAGTTCGCCGGAGAGGCTCCGTGTAATTTAATAATATCTAAAGTGGCCATCGCTAGGCCCGCGCCATTAACTAAACAACCGATATTTCCCTCTAACTTAATAAAGGCCAGATCAAACTTCGACGCTTCGATTTCAGCAGGATCTTCTTCGTTCAGATCGCGTAATTCAAGTATTTGCGGCTGACGATAAAGTGCATTGGAATCAAAATTCATTTTTGCATCCAAACAAATAACATCGCCTTCTTTTGTTACAACGAGCGGGTTAATTTCTGCAATAGAACAGTCGCCTTTTATAAAGGCCTCATATAAACCCTTCATAAACTTAGTAGCTTTGCCAACTAGTTCTGGTTTTATGCCAATGGCAAAAGCCAGTTCGCGCGCCTGCCAAGCTCCTAAACCAGTTGTGGGATCAATATCAATTTTTTTAATGGCATTGGGGTTATGTTCTGCGACGTCCTCAATATCCATTCCGCCTTCTGATGAAGCCATCATCGCAACACGACCGGTGGCGCGGTCAATTAAACAGGCCACATAGTATTCTTTTTCGATATTACAACCGGCTTCGATAAAAACTTTTTGAACAACTTTTCCTTCGGGGCCGGTTTGATGAGTTATTAAAGTCATACCCAGAATTTTTGAAGCTAATGTGTGAACTTCATCTAAAGATTTTGCAACTTTAACTCCGCCGCCTTTGCCGCGTCCGCCGGCGTGAATTTGGGCCTTAACGACCCAAACGCTACCACCAATTTGTTTTGCCGCTGTAACTGCCTCATCAGGAGAGTGAGCGATTTGTCCTTTTAGCGTAGCAACGCCGAATTTTTTAAGAACGTCTTTAGCCTGGTACTCATGAATATTCATAGTTTTCCGATCTATTGAACAGTTTTTAAAAGAGCAACAAGAGAGCGTACCGCCTCAACCGATTTATCAAACTCTGCTTTTTCGTCAGCATTCATTTTAAAATCAATGATGCCTTCCATGCCGGCGCCGCCTAATTTACAAAGAACGCCAACCATTAAATTATCTTTTACGCCGAACTCGCCATTAAGCTCAACAGCAACAGGCAATACGCGTTTTTGATCTTTTAAAATCGCTTCGGCCATTTCAATAGCTCCGCGCGAAGGCGCATAATATGCCGAACCGGTTTTTAAGTGCCCGCCGATTTCAGCTCCGGCTTGTTTGGTTCTTGCAACAAGAGCATTAATTTTTTCAATTGAGAGCAAATCAATAAGTGGAGTTGTACCAACAGCAGCTGTTCTTACAACTGGCATCATGGCATCGCCATGATTTCCAAGAACCACGCCGGTTACATCTTTAACTGATACATTCAGTTCTTCAGCAATAAAAGCTCTGAATCTTGCAGAGTCTAATGCGCCGCCCATGCCAATGACTCTTTCGCGCGGAAAGCCCAATTGTTGTTTTGCATATACGGCCATAACGTCCATTGGGTTACAAACCACAATAACTACAGATTGTGGCGCATGTTGTTTGATTCCAGCACAAACATCTTTAACGATTTTGGCGTTGATACCAACAAGTTCATCACGACTCATTCCAGGTTTTCTAGGCATTCCGGCTGTGATAATAACAACGTCCGCATCTTTGATATCGGCATAGTTTGAAGTGCCTTTTATTTTTGTATCAAAATTTTCAATTGGGGCTGATTGCGCCAAATCTAATGATTTTCCAATGGCGACACCTTCATTTACATCTAGTAAAACAACATCTCCCAGTTCTTTTTGGGCCGCCCAGTGTGCGGTTGTTGATCCAACAAATCCTGCGCCAATAACTGCGATTTTTTTTCTTTTGTGAGCCATGGAGATCTCCTTATGATTTTAGTAAAAAATGACTGTGAATAATACCTATCTGTTTAGACGTTTTAAGCAAAAAGCTCAATTGTTAAATAGCGAACCAAATTACTCGACTAGTACTTAGTCTAAAAAATAAGCTAAAAAATAAGCCGAAAAACCAAGGCCCCAAATATTTTAAATAAATCAGAGTTTGTGATCATTCTTGTGCATAAGCTCAAAACATGTTCTCATGATGACATGGGCCTTAATATATCAAAAAAATTTCTGGCTATGAGTTTTGTAGTTTGCGTTGCCTCACCGAGTCTTTGGGCACAAACAGATTTGGAACTGGAGCTTGAGCTTGGGGCTCAGTCCGCGTCAGGAGATGTGACCGCGACAGTAGATACAGCCGCGCCACCAGAGGCAACAAGTGAGTTATCTAACGAGTTAGACAGCGATTTTATTGTTGAAACACCAAGTGAAGTTGCCAGCGAGGCAACCAGTACAATGAGAATAGATACTGAAGAAGAGGTGGAGTATGACTCCGTCGAACAAGAGTACGCGCTCAATGGATACTCTATTGGCGCCCTGTTGTTTAATCATAATTACAATGTTAAAGCTAATGTATTAGTTAATAGCGTGCCAGTTGATATATCCTTAAAAAGCGCAGACTTTCGAAGTGCGGGCATAATGGCACGTTACGCTGTTTTACCATACGATAAAGTCGGAGCCGATGTTAATATTTCATTAGCCTCGTCGATGAATCATACTAGCCTGGAGTTCTCTTCTATTACGACTTTGCGAGCTGAGCTCAACTTGGGCTATGCGTTTAGAATGGGAAATTCAGCTTCAGTATATTTTTTGGCTGGCGCAGGGTACGAAGTTACAAAAGGTACAGACATCAATGACATTTTAGTTCCTGGCGGTGGAGCCTTTCAATTAGGCGGGGGAATAGGTTTTGCAGAAAAACTAGATTTTGAATTTATTTATTCTTATGTAAGCCATGCCGTTAACGATAAGTTTTTTGAATCAGTTGCCGCGGCCGCTATAGCTGGTGGCGCGACCAGCGTAAGTTACAATTCAAAAGGGTCTGCCGTTGTTTCAAATGTGCTTTTGGGCCGCGTAACGTATAATTATTAATAGTCTAATCGTGGGAAATAATTAGCGCGTTTTGTTGTAGGAGCTGTCGTATCATAAGTGCCGAGAAGCCCCAAATTTAAGAAGTCATCTGCATCCCACGCATCATTACACAGATAGCCGATATTCGCGATGGCAGTACAATTGGTGCCGGGCTCCGGGTCTCCACCGCGGTCTGGAACCGCAGTGACTCCAAGACTTGAAATATACGCCAAATAATCCGGATAAGTATCCCAGTCTCTGACAAAAACTCGTATTCGATGTAAAATCTCAAAAGCCTCATCCAAACATTGAAATTCGAACGAGTTTTGAGCTGAACCTATTGGAGAGCCGCTTCTGTCATCGATAGGTGCAATAAAATAGGGTGCTGTGCTAGTGACAGCACTCACAAAGCCATCATGCGTGTGATTTGCAGGATATGTGGCGGAGCCACCGTAGTAATTGGCGGCATGTATGTTGTTGGCAACGCCCAAACTGAGTGCTGATGAAACAACTTGTTTATCATTAACTCCGTTTTCAGTATATCCTAGCAGATTAAAAGGCAGGCCATTTTTGCCATAGGCAGTCCAATCTGTTTTTCCCGCACCACCGATACAAGCTTTATAGTCGCCACCCCACTCAGCGGAGGTGTTTGTTGTTGTTAATGTTATTCCGCCAGCGCTTGCGGTTTTGTCATCACTAATTGTGAGATTAAGAGTATAGTTACCAAAACAACAGTTGGGTTTATCTATTGCTGTGCCGTCATAGACGCATTTAAACGAGGCAGCCGTTGGGCTCAGATCAGGAGTAACTTCTACTGGGGCCACGCACTCAGCGGGAGTCGGGGTGCCATTTCCATCTATATCACAGGCATAAGTTACGGTGCTAAGGTCACCAGAAGCGTTATAAACTTTATTTATTTGGGCTATTATCGAGCTCGGGCCTGTGCCCACTTCATAATTATAAAACCAGTGAGGAGCGCGTCTTAGATAGCGACACATACCTCCGGGTGGAACATTGTATCTTAGGTCTAAATTTTTTGCATAAAGATCGCCCTCTGGAACTTCAACATAACAGGTGATGTCTTTATTTGCCGTAGAATCAAGGCTAACTCCGCAAGCATCATTAAACCCAGTGCTTGCGTGAACGTGTGCAATGGCATCAACAGAGGTTTCTACACCTACATAAAAGTTAGTTGCGTTATCTAAAAGGCCATTTGAGGTTCCTGGTAAAACGGGCGTTTGTGGCGGCGCTGGCGGCGTTGAAGGGGGAACGGTTATCGAGCCAAATCCTGATTCGCTAAGTTTGCTTCCGTTGCAACCTAGGTTGAATATTAAAAACGAAAACAGAGCTAAAAGATGTGCCAGGAACCAGGATTTATTTTTTATACTAATTCTCATACTAACCTCATCAATAAAATTGATAACCAATCTAAACTAAAAGCGAATCTACTTATAATATCGACAGACTTGGGCGATAAGTTTAATAAAAACACGCCTGAAATTAAGAAAGGATATAAGTCGTGCTTTTCTCATTTTGAGAAAGCCATTTTTGCCTAGACTTGTGTGCAGCTCAGCAAAGTCGATACAAATACTTCTTTCTTGCCATAAGGAGCCGAGATATATCTATAGATAGGGAGACAACATGAATTTTACAACAAAGCTAACTCTTGTTATCGGTTTAGTAGTTTCGATGTCGGTTTTTGCGCAAACAAGTGAAATGAACAGCACAGACGGCGGCGGGGCGGAATCATTTTTCTCGAAAAACCAGAAATTCGATGATGAAGGTATTGAGCTCTACAACTCTAATCTGGATCTTAAGCGCCATAAAAAAATCGGTGCTGGTATCTCGGTTGGAGGAGCTGGCGGCGCCCTAGGTCTAAATTCAGAACTGAATCTGGATGCTGAAAATGCTCTGGTTGTCGGTTTGGGAACTGGACCAAACTACGGATCTTTTAATTTGCTCTACAAACGTAACCTAGAAAGCAACTATTTATCGCCTTATGGGAAGCTCGGGTACTCGAAATGGTTCAGCGCTTCGAAGAATACATCATCTGTTGGCAGCTCGGATATTCTCAGGCAAATTTTTTCCGAGCAAGATTTAAAATCTGGAAAATTTGATACGGATTTTATGGTGACCTCTTTAGGCGCTGAATATAATCAGCTTGAAGGAGAGTATTCGGGTGTTAATTTTTACGGCGAGCTCGTCATATTGACTGAAATTAAAAGCGCAAAAGTGGTGCCCACAGGCGCTATTGGCATAACCTATTTCTATTAGAGATTTCATATAGTTATAAAATAAAAAACAGCTATGCAGGAATAAAAAAACCCTAGGTTTTAAGGCCTAGGGTTTTCGAAAGCTTTCGCTTTACATAGTTGAAAGCCGAAGCTTTACAAAACTAACTACTTCTTTTTCTTTTTAGTAGCTTTTTTTGCAGTTTTTTTAGCTTTCTTTACTACTTTTTTCGCTTTTTTCTTAGCCATGTGTTGCTCCTATCCTGAGTGACTCTATTTCTAAAGCCACAGTTGTTGTTGTTTTCGACTTTTCAGTCTTCCTTAATAAAATTGTTAATAATTCGACAAGCTTCGTCAACTCTTTTTTTTCTTGCATCGATTTTGCAGCCATTATTTTCAATTATTCTCAAATTGGAGGCCGTAATGATGGTTCAATTATTAGTTTCGGTGTTCGGAATTGTGTTCGTACATCGAAACTTGTCGCTACTTGAGAAAATAAATGTGGTTTCTGGACCAAAATTGAATTTATTTTTCTATTTACTGCAGCTGCCGTTCTATTTCTATCTGTTTTTCAAAGAACTTTTTGTGTTTGTCTTTATTTACATCGGCATATTTCTTATAACATTTATACTTTTTGATAAAATAATTGATATTTTTAAAGAAAAAAGCTTCGAAGGGCTGCATATTTACATTATTGAAAGAATTATTTTGCAAATAAGGGCCGGAAAGTCCGCGCAAGTCAGCACAAAAAACGTTTTTGATGATCTAACAGCCTGGCAAAAAGCTATATTTAGTCATTTGAATAAGATTTTTGAACCCGAAAATCAAAAACAATCAGAGTCCTCATCAATTACAGCGGCTCATTCTTATTATTTTGATGAACTAAAAATAGTTATGTGTTCAACGGGTAATGTAATTGAACAGCTCAAATCCTATCAAAAAGCATTACGTCTGCAAAACAATCTTCGACATAAGTCAAGACAGGCCATACAGCAGACAAAGGCGCAGGCGCTGGTGTCGTTTTTAATTTATGTCTGCTTTGTCATGCTTGGCTGTGTGTATTTAAAACTTGAATTGATTTCGGTCACTATGTTGGTTTCGCTTCTATTGTTTTGTACGGGGCAGGTTTTGATTTTTAAACTTGGAGGCAAAATAAAATGGAAAACATAGCACCTCCGCTAGTTTTGTTGTGGGAAGCAAAAAGAGCCTTAGAAAAAGGGCAGGGAGTTCGTGTCGGCATTAAAAGCTATCTTAAACGTGGAGCGGCATGTGTTTTCAGGCACCAGGTTGAAATTTGGTGGGCAGCACAAAATAACTCGCAGATTTTATATGACAAGTCGTCATTAAGCCCTGCAAGACGTTATCTTTTAGAGGTTCTTGAGGCGGGCCTAAAGGGTCACGGAATATTACAGGCGCTTTATGGTCTAGAGAGTGAGCTTATTTTAAGCTGTGAAGATGAAATACAAAACCATATATCAAGACTGCCGCTTTTGGCGCTGATTCCGTTGATGTTTTTGATTTTTCCTGCACTGATGTTGCTGCTGATCGTGCCATTGCTTAAGCTGCTTCAATTTTAAAAGTAGAAGGTAAAAGCAAGTGGTAAAAGTCAGTTGCAAAAGTAAGGCGCAAAAGATATTTTTAGGTGTCTTAATCAGAGGTCTCTACTTATAAGGTTCTAAAGGGGGAATAATGTTGTTAAACACTTCGCGCGCAGCCAGTGCATCTAATAACGTACAAAAACTGGTAGCAGAGCTATCTAAAAGCAAGCCAGACATCGCGATAATAAAAAAAAATACCGATAGCCTGGGTATTCCATATAATCCGGATTTAATAGTATTAATGTCAGAGGTTCTGGTCTATTTATCAAAAAGTGCCCGCGCTCATAAAACCCAATTGGGGACTTTGAAAGAAAACTAACATGGAAAAACTAGCATGAGCTCTGAAATTTATAACAGTATTCTAGCAACTATCGGCAATACTCCACTGGTAAGATTGAACAAAATCACAAAAGAGTCACCACATCAGTTTTTTGCAAAAATTGAATATTTTAATCCTGCGGGATCAGTTAAAGACCGGATTGGTCTAGCAATGATTGAAGCCGCAGAAAAACGCGGCCAATTAAAACCTGGAGGCACTATTGTTGAGGCCACAGCTGGCAACACAGGCCTGGGTTTAGCTCTGGCGGCGGCGGTAAAAGGTTACAAATGTATTTTTGTTTTGCCAGAAAAAATGTCGGAAGAAAAAAGAGCCATGCTAAGAGCTTATGGCGCGCGTGTTGTGATGACTCCGGTTGGAGTTGCTCCTGATGATCCACGAAGCCATTATTCAGTAGCAAAAAAAATTGCTGAAAGTCTTGATAATTGTTTTTATGCCAATCAATTTCACAATCCTGATAATTTTGAAATTCATTATAATGTAACGGGGCCTGAGATCTGGCTGCAAACGGGTGGAGATATTGATGCCTTTGTAGCAGGCGTAGGAACCGGCGGCACTCTTTCCGGTGTTGCGAAGTTCTTAAAAGAAAAGAATCCGAATATTAAAATAATTTGTGCAGACCCCGTGGGGAGTATTTTGTCAGACCTGTTTTACCATGGAAAAGTTATTGAGCCCGTAGGATCTTGGAAGGTAGAGGGTGTCGGCGAAGATATGTTACCTGAAAACTGCCATTTAAAACGTTATGATGATTTTGTAAAAGTTAATGATCAGGATGCTTTTGATATGACAAGAAGGCTGGTCAGTGAAGAGGGGCTATGCGTTGGGCCATCAAGCGCCTTAATTCTAGTGGCCGCGATGAAGTATGCACAGTCACAATCTAAATCAACTAAAGCGTTAAAAATTGTAGTTTTAATGCCGGATTCCGGAAAGGCGTATTTATCTAAAGCATTTAACGATAAATGGCTCGTTGAAAACGCTTTGATGACGGATCAAAAACTTAAAGCGGCATTTAATATAGAAACATCCGCGGCAGAAGAGTTAAAAAGATTGAATTTGCTGTAGGCCAGTTAAATCTTAAAATGAAAGAGGTCTTTATATGTCGTTTGAATCTTCAAAAAATAATATGAAATTTTCAACCCGCGCCATTCATGCGGGTCAGCGCCCAGATCCCACAACAGGCGCCATCATGACTCCCGTTTATTTAACATCTACATATGTACAAGAATCGCCAGGCGTGCATAAAGGTTGGGAGTACTCAAGAACTCACAACCCCACACGCAAGGCTTATGAGGATTGTGTAGCTAATCTTGAAAGTGGAAAATACGGATTTGCTTTTGCATCCGGTTGCGCGGCAGCGACCACAGTTATGCATTTGTTAAAACAGGGCGATCACGTAGTGGCTTTTGATGATATGTACGGCGGCACGTTCAGATTGTTTGACAAAGTTTTACGACATAATGGCCTTGAATTCACATTTACAGATTTAACTTTTACCGAAAATTTCTCAAAAGCTATTAAACCAAATACTAAAATGGTTTGGTTAGAAACTCCGACCAATCCCACATTAAAACTAACTGATATTGCTGCTATTGCAGAAATTGCTCGGAAAAAAAATATTTTAGTTGTTGTTGATAATACATTTATGTCGCCGTATTTTCAAAGACCTCTCGAGCTCGGTGCCGACATCGTCGTTCATTCAGCTACAAAATATATCGGCGGGCACAGTGATGTAGTCGGTGGTGTTGCCGTTACGAATGATGCAAAAATCGCAGAAAAAATTTCTTTTTTGAGCAATTCCATGGGTGGAATTCAGGGCGCATTCGACTCATTTTTGGCATTGCGAAGTTTAAAAACTTTACCGATTAGAATGAAAGCGCATGCCGAAAATGCAATGAAGATAGCTCTATTTCTTGAAGCTCATCCGCAGGTTGAAAAAGTTGTTTATCCCGGATTGAAGTCGCACTTTCAACATGCGCTCGCACAAAAGCAGATGTCTGGCTTTGGCGGAATGATTACATTTTTTATTAAGGGTGGACTAGCAGCTTCAAGAAAATTTTTAGAATCAGTACAGGTTTTTGCACTGGCAGAGTCCTTGGGCGGTGTTGAGTCCTTAGTTGAGCATCCTGCTATTATGACACATGCCTCAGTTCCAGCAGAACAGCGCAAAATATTGGGTATTGATGATTCTTTAATCAGGCTATCAGTGGGTATTGAAGATATCGAGGATCTTTTAGCTGACCTAAAACAGGCATTTGAACAGGTTAAGACTTTATAAAAGTTGACTAAACTGGGTGTTGTCGCTAATTTTCAGAGTTGAATTTTTGTCTGGCTTGGTAGCTCAGTTGGTAGAGCAGAGGATTGAAAATCCTTGTGTCGGCGGTTCAATTCCGTCCCGAGCCACCATTA
>JBBTEQ010000104.1:0-19942 GCA_038042235.1 Bdellovibrionota bacterium
ACTTCATTAGCTCATCTCGTAGAGATTGGTGTTCTTTTTTACTTAACTTTGGGTCTCTGGCGAGAATATCAAATGCGGCATCTCTTGCAGCTTTTAAGATATCAAAGTCTCGCACTAAGTTAGCCATCTTAAAGCCCGGCAGACCGGATTGTTTAGAGCCCATAAATTCGCCCGGCCCTCTGATTTCAAGGTCAAATTCGGCCACCTTAAAGCCATCACTGGTCTTCTCCATAAATTCAATTCGCGTACGCGTCTCCTGTGAAATCGCATAGCCCATGATTAAAATACAAAAACTTTTGTGAAGCCCGCGCCCGACCCGTCCGCGTAATTGATGGAGCTGTGAAAGCCCGAAGCGCTCGGAGTGCTCAATCATCATGATCGTCGCATTTGGCACGTCCACCCCGACCTCAATAACTGTGGTTGAAACCAGTACATCAATTTTGTGCTCGCGAAACTCTGTCATGACGGCGTCTTTTTCTGCAGATTTCATTTTTCCATGCAGCAATCCAAACCGAATTTTAGGAAATTGACTTTTGAGCTTTTCATACTCATCCGTAGCATTTTTTAAATCAATTTTTTCACTCTCTTCGACCAAGGGATAAACCACATAGGCCTGACGCCCGCGCGCAATATGATCTGACATAAACTCCAGAGCCTGTGTGCGTTTTGACTCGGTTATAACCCGAGTTTGAATCGGCATACGCCCCTCGGGCATCTCATTAATAATGGAAACATCCAAATCTCCATAAACCGTCATGGCCAGAGTTCGAGGAATGGGCGTAGCCGTCATAATCAGAAAATGTGGCGAGGCTCCTTTGTTTTTTAATTGCCCGCGCTGAGCCACACCGAACCTGTGCTGTTCGTCGATGATAACTAAACCTAAACTCTTAAATTGGACCCAATCTTCGATTAAGGCATGCGTGCCGATTAAAAAGTGAATCTCGCCAGATGCTAGCTTCTCTAAAATTTCTTTTCGCTCTTTTGTTTTTGTTTTACCGGTTAACAAACCAGTGACGATGCCAAACGGACTTAGCAGATTTTGTGAATTTTTAAAATGCTGTTCAGCCAAAATCTCGGTCGGAGCCATTAAGCAGGTTTGATATCCACTATCAAAAGCCTTCGCTGCTGAAAGAAAACTGACTAAAGTTTTACCCGAACCCACATCTCCCTGTACTAAGCGATTCATGGGCTTTCCGGACTCGAGGTCTTTTTTTATTTCAAAATAAGCATTCATCTGGGCATTGGTCAGTTTAAACGGCAGGGCCTTAATAATTTTGTCTATACTTCTTTCAAGTGCAGAAAAAGCCAGACCCTTTTCATTTTTAAGACCGGTTTTTTTAGATGCTAAATACAGCTCGAGCCAAAAAAACTCATCAAAAATTATCCGTCTGTGGGCTTCTGATTTAAACTCATTATATACAGCACCACTATCAGCCTCGGGTTTGTGAATGCGATAACAAGACTCTTCAAAGCTGATCAATTTATGTTTTCGAACCAGTTCCAAGGGTAACTTTTCTACCGGCCACTCTTTAATTTCCTCTAAGCAGGTCGTCATCAATTTTTCAATTTTTGCAGAACTGATTCCTTCGGTTTCAACATAGATCGGTATTAATGCATCTTTTAAGTCTTCATCAGGCTCTATATCTTTTAAATCCGGATGATGAAACTCAAGTCGGCCTCGGTAATTAGTTACACGACCTACGACCCGAACTTCTTTGCCATTCTTAAATCTCTCAAAGTAACCCTTATAGGGTGTGCAAAAAAATTTACAACGAATTTGCCCTGAGCTGTCGCGAACTAAAATATCATAAATTTTTCGCGAAGACTTTCCCATATTATAGGATGAAATACTGGCAACAGTGGCCTTAAGACTGACCACATCGGACTCTTTAAGGCTTGCAATATTCCGTGCTGCCCGCCGATCTTCATAGGCGCGAGGATAGTTCTGTAATAAATCAAGAACTGTTTTAAGCCCGTTGCGCGAAAACATCGCACCCAGCTTAGGCCCGACACCTTTTAAATATTGAATTTCAGTCTCTAGACGAAGGGCCATGCTTGTATTTCATGACAAAAAAAAAGCTACGTCAAACACACAAAACAGATACACTTATAAAAATGACTTTCAAAGATTATTTTCGCATTAGACTCAGCATAATAAGAGCGTTTGAACAGCTGCCTTTTGATATTTATTTGCATCTTGACGGAAAACTGGTCACTTATATGAAGCAAGGCGAAATATTAACCTCTGAAAAAATATCCAATCTCCATATCAAAGACAGTGGTGAATCATTTTTTGTTCACAATAGCTCCAAGCAAATATACCGTGATTATGTAAAAGCGTCGATGGATTCAGACAAGATAACAAATGATGTTAAGGCTACTATTCTGCGTGAAAGTTCAATGTCCATTTTAGAAGATCTTTTTGAAAACCCTGACGTCAGCGCGGCTCTTGAGCAGTCAAAACCAATCATCACAGAACTCTTGCAATTCATGGATAATGCACCAGAATCTATTGGAAACTTAATCAGTTTAACAAGCCATGACTTCTATACCTACAATCACTCCTTTGATGTCAGTATTTATTCATTAGGTTTAGGGCAGGCACTTGGTTTTGATAAAAAAACACTAGAAGAACTCGGACAAAGCTCTTTGTTTCATGATATTGGTAAAAGAAATGTTCCACTTGAAATTCTATGTAAAAAGGGTGCACTTGATGAGAACGAATGGGCTGAAATGAGAAAGCACCCTGCCTATGGTTTAAAAATTCTAAACCAAAGCGAAAATATCAGCGATGCAGCAAAGGCCGCCTGTTATGAACATCATGAATCTTGGGGCGGCGGAGGCTACCCACAAGATTTGTCAGGAAATGAAATTCATCCTTTTGGGCGCATTGTGGCCTTAACCGATACCTACGATGCCATGACAACACAACGCTCGTACAATACTCCTATGAAGCCCACTGAGGCTCTGAGTATGATGAAAGAAAAACTTTCGAACAAATTCGATCCGGACATGCTAAATGCCATGTACTCTACACTATTTAAAATGAAAAAAAAGGCCACTTAATATGGCCGCTACAGATGGATCGACTAAAGTTATTGTTTATGCACTATTTGCCAATTTAGGCATTGCGATTATTAAATTTATCGGTGCACTTTTTACTAAGAGTGCCTCATTACTTGCGGAATCCATACATTCCCTTGCAGATTGCACCAATCAAGTTTTTTTACTCATCGGCGCCAAAAAATCCAAAAAGCCAGCAGACGAAAAACATCCTTTAGGTTACGGACGAGAAAGTTTTTTTTGGTCTTTTTTAGTAGCCATTTTGCTTTTTTCAATGGGCGGAATTTTTGCCATTTATGAAGGTGTTCATAAACTGACAGCAATTGATCAAGAACTTAAAATGCCCTTTATTGGCGTAGCTATATTGGTTGTTTCAATTCTGCTGGAAGCTGGATCTTTTTGGGCCTGTGTAAAAGAAGTAAAAAAAATAAATACACACCCTAACCTTTGGCAATGGTTCAAAAAATCAACAGCTTCTGATTTGGTTGTCATTTTTATGGAAGATTTAGCAGCCCTATTAGGTCTAATACTCGCATTGATGTTTTTAATTATTGCAATATTAACAGGTAATCCGATGTGGGATGCCATAGGATCCGTTGTCATTGGCATGCTCTTGGTTATCGTATCATTTCTATTAGCCTATGAAGTTAAATCTTTATTGGTGGGCGAAGCTCCGACTGAAAACTATAAAGACGCCATTGCAAAACTTTTTTTATCGCATGATTCTGAAATGAAAATTTTGAAATTTATAGCTTTAGTTACGGGTAATAACCAAATAATGGTGAGCCTTAAAGTCCACCCGGGTTCTTGCACAAGTTGTGCAGTCCTGATTGATACAATCAATTCTGTTGAAGTTAAAATTAAACAGCAGTTTCCCGAAATCAAATGGATTTTTATCGAACCGGATCATGTAGATTAGGTCGCGTAATTAATTCCTCTTCCGAACCCTCTGAACAATGGTAAGTTATAACTTACCATTGTTCAGAGTACATTGAAACCACAATACATAGAAATTTAAAAACAACTCTCGTCTGACCAATTCACAAAACATTGATCGGCATTTTTTAGTATAATCTGAACGTCAACGATGCCCCACACGGGTTCTGATTCTGGCGGCGCCTTGGGTACACGATTTTTATTCAAGACGCGAAACTCGTCAAAACCCATCATCGTTACATTTGCGATTTCTAATTTACGAAGCAACCAATTCCATTTTTTATTTTCATTTGAATCTTTTTTATTTGAAATCAGAATCACTGATTTTAAAGGGGATATCCCGCGCTTTGCCAATCTTTCAATAATCTGCGTAATATCCGGATCTAAAATTCGCTTTTTCGTTTTAGGATTTTTTAATATCAAAAAACTTTCGGTATTGAGATTCACGCTGCCTGAAAAATGAAAGCCAGCAAATTCAAAAGAACTGCGCGTATCAACCAGCACGATATTTTTGTTATATTGATTGGCCGACTCTTCATTGATTTGAGTGGGTTTCATCTGGCACCCGAATAAAATACCACTTAATGATAAGCTTAATAACATTAACCATAAATGATGCAGTAAACGAATCCTGATCATTTGTTATGGCTGATCTTCATGGTCGGGAAAAATATAATATCCCGTATGCTCGGACGATCGGTTAGAATCATCACCACCCGCTCAATACCGAGCCCTACACCGCCAGTCGGTGGCATGCCGGTCTCGATGGCATGTAAAAAGTCCTCATCCATTGGATGTGCTTCTTCGTCATGACCACGTTTAGATTCTTGATCTTTCAGACGATTTCTTTGTTCTTCGGGATCATTGAGCTCAGAATACGAATTGCCGATTTCCATACAAGCGATAAAAGGTTCGAATCTTTCAACCAGTTTATTATTGCTTCGGTGTATTTTAGTTAAAGGCGAAATTTCAACCGGGTGATCCATCACGATAGTCGGTTGCCATAAATGAGGTTCGGCCGCGATTTCGAAAACTTTCATTTGCTTTTCGCCGCGAGAAAGATTTTCGAGCTTAATCGGCTTATCTGAATTTTTAACCAAATACGAATCTAAGGCAGAATCATTCTGAGGATCTAGACCTGCATATTCTTTAATGCCATCCATAACCGTTAAACGCCTCCAAGGTGTCGCAAAATCAACTTCTTTACCCTGGTAGACCACCTTAGTAGAACCTGTAATTTCACGACAAACAGTTGAAACTAAGTCTTCAAACTGTTTCATTTGATAATTGTAATCAGTATAGGCTTCGTAGTACTCAAGCATGGTGAATTCAGGATTATGAGACCTATCAATACCTTCATTTCTGAAATTCTTACCGACTTCATATACTTTTTCAAACCCGCCAACGATTAAACGTTTTAAATAAAGCTCAGGGGAAATTTTCATATAGAGCTTCATATCAAGTGCCCGGTGATGCGTGGTAAAAGGATGAGCCGCTGCACCGCCGTAAAGTGGCTGTAAAACCGGAGTTTCAACTTCCATAAATCCGCGATCATCTAGAAATTTTTTAATCGCTTTAATTATTTTTCCGCGCGTAACAAAAACTTTTCTAGATTCCGCATCCGAAATCAAATCTAAGTGACGATGGCGATATTTAATTTCGATATCCTGAATACCATGAAATTTTTCAGGCAAGGGTTCTAAGGTCTTTGTTAATATCTGAAATATTTTGATATAAAGAGACAGCTCGCCCTTTTGAGATTTAAAAATATATCCCTCTAAGCCAACGATATCACCCAAATCAATAAGATCAAAAGCAGTGCGATCCGTTTCAGTTAACTCCTCAACTTTTACATAGCACTGGAATGTTCCGGTTTCGTCCTGAACATTAAAAAAACTGGCTTTACCCATTTCCCGCTTGGTCATCAGGCGTCCGGCAATTCTAAATACTGATTCGGTTTTTTTCTCACCTGAATTGATATTGCTGAACTCGGCAATTAACTGCACAATGTGCGCAGTTTTATTAAATGCGTAGGGATAAGGATTGATCCCTTTTTCCCGCAGCATATTTAATTTTTTTCGTTTTTCAGCTTTTATCGGATTATCTAAACTCTCACTCATAATTTTTTTCCAGCAAAGGCTTCCATCACGTTATGCAGTAATTCAAGAGATTCTTTTTTAGGTCGCTGAAATGCATTTCGGCCCATGATCGAACCAAAAGCGCCGCCCATGGCTAACTGTTTTACTTCTTCTAATAACTCAGGCGTGCCCTTGGCCTCACCGCCCGAAAAAATAACCACGCGCTTGCCGTTAAAACAGCTTTTTACAACGTGATCAATTCTTTGTGCCATTGTAGTAACTTTTATTCCTTGAGCTTCATAAACTTTTTTAGCTTCAGCTTGTTCGATGTGCGCCGTTGGTGGTTTTACTTTGATAATATTTGCACCCAGCTGAGCTGCAATATGAGCCGAGTAGGCAATCACATCAATTGCAGTTTCACCCTCTTTAGAAACTTGCTCTCCGCGCGCATAAGCCCAAATCACCACAGCTAAGCCAGCTTTTTTAGCCTGACGAGAGGCTTCAGCGATTTCTTCATACATCTGTTTACGCTGGGCAGAGCCTGGGTAAATAGTAAACCCAATTCCTGTACAACCTAAGCGTAAAGCATCATCCACTGATGATGTTAAAGCCGAAATCGGATTTTTTGAGCCAAATAAAACATCTGAATTATTAATTTTTAAAATTAAAGGAATTTCACCCGCAAAATCTCGGGCGCAGGCCTCTAAAGCACCAAGCGGAGCGGCGTAAGCATTACAGCCAGATTCAATGGCGAGCTCAAAATGATAAGCCGGATCATAGCCATCCGGATTTTTAGCAAATGTTCGCGCGGGGCCATGCTCAAAGCCCTGGTCAACCGGAAGAATAACCAGTTTTCCCGTCCCAGCCAATTTTCCGGTATTCAGCATACGCGCCATATTTGTTAGAACCCCAATGTTTTCAGCTCCATACCAACTTAAAATTTCGCGAACTCTAGGTGTCATAGTTTCTCCTTAGCTAATACTTAATAAAAATACTCATCTGTAGCAAGTAGAGAGTAGTAAATAATGAGTTTAATTGACTTCCCTAACACACCTGATAAAGTTCCAAACACTTATGAATGTTACCTTTGAAGCGACCCCAAATCCTGCCACAATGAAGTTTAATTTCGGTCAGAAGATTTCAGATCAATCTTTTGATTTTCCGAACGTTGAATCTACAGAAAAATCCCCCCTAGCTGCTAAAATTTTCGGCTTTCCTTGGACCGCCGGAGTTTATCTGGGCGAAGACTTTGTTACTGTAACAAAGCAAGATTGGGTTGATTGGGACATTTTAGCCACACCCCTTGCAGGCCTATTAGGCGAGCATGTTGAAAGTGGCCAACCTGTATTGATCACATTACAGACAAGCCCTGATGATAACGAGCAAGATTCTGATACAGTTAAGCAAATCAAAAGAATTTTACAAAATGAAATTAAACCGGTTGTTGCGTTAGATGGCGGCGACATTGTTTTTGCGAAATACGAAAATCATATTCTATATCTTCGTATGCAGGGTTCTTGTGCCGGCTGTCCCAGCTCACAAGCTACGCTAAAAGATGGAATTGAGGTTCGAATGAAAGAACTCATTCCTGAAATCAAAGAAGTTGTATCAATATAAACTACGCCGCGACTTTTTCTGTTTTAGCTCTTAACTTTGGTAGCTCAATAACAAACTTGGTATTTTTTGATCTTGTATCAACAATAATTTTACCCTGGTGAATATCAATAATACCTCTGCAAAAACTGAGTCCAAGGCCCGCACCTTTTCCGTCGTGTTTTGTTGTGTAAAAGGGGTCAAATACTTTATCGCGTTTTTCACGTGGGATCCCTGATCCCGAATCAGTTACGCTGATCAGCACGTTGTCCTCAGTGGCTACGCTTTCGATGCGTATCCATTTTTCTGGAAGATTTTCAACGGCTTCGCTGGCGTTTATAATCAAATTATAAATAGCCTGTGATAACTGCTGAGATCTGCATTCAACCTTAACTGACTCAGGAAGATTGAATGGCGACAAAGTTATGCCACTTTGCTGCAATCGATGTTCACAGAATAATAAAGCAGAATCAATAATACTGGTAATTGAAACAGGTTTGAACTCAGCAGCCTCAGAAGAACTTGAGCTGCTATCGACCGCATAGGCCCTTAGAGCCTGCGTAATCTTAGAGATTTTAGCTACAGTTTCTTCTATTTTGCTAAGCATTTTTGAAAATTGATCTTTATTGAAGTTTTCATTACGCAGCATATCCTGCATCATCGATTCATTTAAAGAAATGACCGATAAAGGCGTATTGATCTCATGGGCAACACCTGCGGCCATTGTACCAAGTGCGGAAAGCTTTTCAGCCTGAACCAAATGCTCTTGTTGCTCCTGCAATTGCTCATAAGCAGCGCGCAGATCTTTATTGGCATTAACAACAGAAATCAATGCCGTTTTATAAGAATCTGCAATGTCGAGCTTCATTTGATCGACATATAGGAAGCATTCTATTTCACCAGCCTTAGCCTGTAAAACAGACTTACCGGTTCTTACTTTTGGGTACGTCACCCGGCCAATACAAACCCGCGGTGCGGTGATTGTGATTTTTTGATAAACCTTCGATAAACTAAGAATACTTTCACCTACAGTGACATTCAAAATTTCACGGAAAAATTCAGAAATTTCCTGGTAAAGTTCTTTTTTTTGTTCTTCCTGCAGATTCTCAAAAGACTTACCAATTAGTCTTGCGGCTAACTCAGTATTCAAAGCCATTATATATTCACCGTAAACCATTCCCGTAAACATAATGGAAACAAAGAAATTTTGCTCGCTTATTATACCCTCGGTAGTGAAGGTAACCGGCTTGGCCCTACTTGCCACATCTAACATGGCGTTAATATTTTTTGCAGCGGCTTCAGCAAAAACTCTCGTATTCACGAGGATCATTTTCTCAAATGTAGCGTTACTTTTTGGAACCATTGAACAGTTTCCTCTCGTTCATCCTGCCTACGCAGGTTAATTCATTATTAAGCAGCTAAAATTATCGGTTGAATTATCGGAAGTACTTTATTCTTAAAATCATCAATTGAACTTATATTACCCTTATTGATAAAAGCTTTTGCTCCGGCCTCAAGACAAGACCTTTGGACCTCTTCATCCAAAACGGCCGAAACCATTACGATTTTTGCTTTTGGATCAAGTAACATTAATTCTTCAAGACATTCTCTTCCATCTTTATTTGGCATTGTAATATCTAGTAATAAAAGATCAGGTTTCAGCATTTTATACTTGGTAATACATTCATTACCATCCTTAGCTTTTCCCACAACCTCATAACCTATATCTTTAAGGCGCTTTTCGAGTAGCGTAAGTATAACCCCGCTATCATCACATAACAAAACTCGCGTTGACATTAAAACCTCCACAGAATGACTAATGTACTAATCGGTCGGGACTTAGTAATAATAAAGGCCAATTTTTAAATTATCTGAAGTTTAATTAAATTTTGTTTTAATCAGCTCTTGGGCGGCCTGAATTTGCTCCAAACTAGGCCTAAGTCCGTATTTAGTTTGATAAGCATCTATATATTTGTCGAGCGCTCCTATTTCTTTTTGAGCTAATTGATCGACACTTGCCATTTCTTCTGTAGTTTTCAATAAAGGTTCAAACAGTAGGCGCGCCTGCTCAACCCCCATGCTCATTTGCTGCAAATAAAAATCATGAACCATATAAGGTAGCACTGTAAATAAAGAGGCTACCAGTACCCTATTATAAACCTTAGAAAACATATTAAAATAAGCCCTACCTTTAATCTTTGGCAGGTACTTCTCAACTTCTTTGCGGTGAGCATCTAGACCTTCTAACAATATCTTGTGCGCAAGCTCAGGCGGAAGAGACATCCCGACCAATTTCGGCATTCCTGCCCATGCCATACTCCAGCGCCAGTACTTCCAACTGATCGCCTCTGAAAAGTAATGTGTAAATTTTTTGAAAAAATCGGATTTGGAATTATTCAAACCAAAATGTTTTATGAGACCTTCATTCACAATACTTCTTCGGGCTTCAGATAAAATACTTTTTTCGACAAATGTAAGATTTTTACTTACAGCATCCGCAAAGGCCAGTTTATCAAGCTTATAAACAAAAGTTGCCAACTCAAAATGACTAAAATGGCTGCCATTTTTTTCAAGATTTTTAAACAAGCGCTTAAGCTTAAATAGTTTATAACTACGAAAAATAGCAGACGAGCTCTGTATATTCTCGTCTATTGATTGATCAAAAAACTTTTTTGAATACTTATTGTTGAGCTGGGTTAATACTTCAACTGCGCTTATTTTAGTGTTAGTAGCCGATTCAACGAGTTCCGAACAGAGGTTTGCGGCCCCGCCGTTGAGGCTTATAACCAAAAATAAAATCGCAATAAAATATTTAGCCCACATTAGATTTATTTCAAGGCCGCTGCGATATTAGCCTGCGTCAGTCTTAAGTTTGATAAAATCATATTAAGTTGATCCTGAGAGCTTTTGCTTCCCATCCCAACAACTGTAGATAGTAGTGTTGCTATATTGGTACCGCCCAAAGCCTGCATACTGCGTCTTTTTGTTTTAACGGCCAGGCCTAATGCCGTGGGAGCTTTATTAGCCACAATCTCTTTCATTTTTTTAGGTAAAAAGGGCGCCGCATAATTAAGGACTAGGGTTATAATTGCTGTAATCGCCACATCCGTTTGCCCCTCGTCAATCAATTGCTGTATATTATTCATCTGACTGTTAAGTGAGTCACTTATCTCTGAAAGTTTTTTAACTGCATCCACAATTAAAACTGCATCTTCGTTATTAGATTCGCTCGCAGTAGCTATCAGCTCTTCTTGTTTTTTATTTAGTAATTCTTTAACTTCACCCATATCGATTTTTTGTTTTGATACATACATTTCTAATGTCGAAGACAGTGCTCCCATAACAGCGGCCAACGTCAACTCAATAGAGGACTCTGCCTTTACATTTTTAATATGTTTTACAGTGTTCGCTAGCCCTAGTACTGTGATCATCAAGCGCGCGGCATTTACAAAGGCGTTTTGCTTTTCACCCTGGGCACCGGCTTTGTAGGTTTCAATTGACTTAATAAGCGCGGTTATCTGATCAAAGCTGCGTTTAAGCTGCTGCTCTTCAGCGTTAATACTTTGATCAATCAAGGACTCATCTACAAGATTTTCATTAGCTTTGGCTGCAAAGGCTGAATAACCGACTAGATTAAACGCCATAACAAGCGACATAAAAAGCGAGATTTTTTTTGATTTCACCAATTTCATACGAACTCCTTAACTCATTGTTTGAGCTACTAAGTTCAAAGCAGAAAACGTACCTATCTTAAACTAACTCCAGGGGCTAATAGGTGTCTCAATATTAGACAGTGCCTTTTTACGGCATTACTATTTTTGTATAACGACTTCATCACCCAATTTAATAACTCCAGTACTGGCCGGAGTTAAGTTAACACCAAACATCACTCCGCCAGCTTTTTTACGATCTTTTGCCAGAGTAGTTAGGGTCTCTTTTGATACAACTTCACCCGTTTCAACATCTTGAGTGATCACCGGACAACGCGCGCACGGCTTAGGGTTTTGTAGTAAAACCTCGCCAATTTTAACTTCTTTTATTTCGTCTTCAAAGTAAGATGGCAGCCCATCAATTATAATATTCGCTCTGAATCTTTCAATATAGCTTGGTGCTAAACTTTTTGCTTTTAATTTTTCATTTAAATCTTTTAGTGAGCTTTCATTAACGAGTAGCACGGGTCTAGAGTCTGCAAACATGGTTTCTTTAACTGCACGAGTTCCCGCAAGCTCTAAATCGCGAAAACTTTGTTTTTGGTAACGTACAAGTTTTACGGTTTTAGATAAAAAATCAGAAAGGCTTTCATTGATACTTTTATTTTCAATACCCGCTTTAAAGGTATCTCCCCAAATGGTAACATCTTCTATTTGTTCACATTCGTCAGCCAGGTTTACTAAAATTTTATTGGTTCCAGTATACAAATGTAAGAATGAACCATGAATGTGAGTTTTAATTTCGGCTAGTTTAGAGACTGTTCTTAATGTTAAAAATTGATTATTCTCATCTACGATCATCCACTGACGATCATATTGGGGGCCACGAGAGTCTATGTTCATCTCGGTGAGACTTATACCCCGACAAGATTTAACCGGGTAAATGTAAAGCCCGGTTACACGTCCTTTATCATTCATTACATACCCATAATATAATAAAACATCAAAGGCGCTACAATTGAAGCATCGCTTTCAACTATAAACTTGGGTGTATCAATAGCCAGTTTTCCCCACGTAATTTTTTCGTTTGGTACAGCCCCCGAGTAAGAACCATAAGATGTGGTTGAATCTGAAATCTGACAAAAATAACTCCAAAGTGGTACATCACCATGTCCCAAGTCCTGCGATAACATCGGCACAACACAAATCGGAAAATCTCCGGCGATACCGCCGCCAATTTGAAAAAATCCCACTTTGTTTTTAGTCGCTGTGCTCATGTACCATTCGGCCCAATAAATCATATAGTCAATGCCCGATTTTACCGTGCGCGAGCTTTTGATATCGCCCTTAATAATGTGACCTGCGAAAATATTCCCGGTGGTTGAGTCTTCCCAACCTGGAACAATGATCGGAAGGTTCTTTTCAGCAGCAGCTAATAACCAAGAATTTTTTGGATCAATTTGATAATATTGCTTTAATTTACCACTGAGTAATATTTTATACATATACTCGTGCGGAAAATAACTCTTAGCTTCTTTTTCGGCATTCTGCCATTCTTCTAAAACGGCTTTTTCAATACGACGTATAGCTTCTTCTTCAGGAATACAGGTGTCGGTTACACGATTTAAATGTTTTTCTAAAAGTTTTTGTTCATCTTCCGGAGTTAAATCTCGGTAATTAGGAATTCTAACGTAATGATCGTGGGCCACCAAATTGTAAACATCTTCTTCTAGGTTGGCGCCGGTACAGGAAATTGCGTGAACTTTATTTTGGCGAATCATTTCAGCTAACGATAAACCTAATTCAGCCGAACTCATCGCACCGGCCAAAGTTACTAACATTTTACCGTCTTGATTGATTAAGTTTTTATAGCCAACAGCCGCATCTTTTAAGGCCGCGGCATTAAAATGACGATAGTGATGATCAATAAATTGCGAGATATTCATAGGTACTCCTAAAGAAATTGAAGCCAGAATCTACTTTTACTGAGAGCTAGCAGCAAGCTTTTTTTGTTTTTTTGCCTCTTTAGCAAGCTTATACCAGTGATGAAAGGTCACAGACATCACCGTGACACCTAAAAGAAAAATAAAAAGTGCCATACCAAAGAAAATAATTAAACTCATTGGGTCTTCTCACTCTGCTCTAGAGCTTTTGCAATATCACATACCACCCAGGAGGCCATAGCTAAACCAAAGGCGCCGGTGACAAAGCTGGCTGTTCCATAAATCACCGACCTGTGCATACAACCATGGGGATCAATCTCTCCCTGCGGGCAAACGCATTTAAAACCCTGGCCATTATCATATTTTAATTCAATAGGCTGCATCGGTACTTCGTCAGAAAAAACACAGGGAATATTAAAAAACTTTTCTTTAGGAAAAGCATATTCCTGACGCAGGATCTTACGTACAGAGTGAGAAAGCGGATCAATATTAGTTTCAGCCAGATCAATAATCTTAATACGCGTTGGATCCATTTTTCCGGAAGCTCCGCCACTGGTAATAACTTTAATTCCGCGGCTGCGGCACTCATTAAGTAAGTGGGTTTTAGCGGTTAAATTATCGATGGCATCTACGATATAGTCAGGTTTTAAGGCCAATATCTGCTCAGAACTGTCCTTATTATAAAATAAGGGCATGGCTTCAACTACAGCCTGCGGATTAATTTTCCTTAACCTCTCAGCCATTACATTTGATTTTTTTTGGCCAACAAGCCCCTGTAAAGCATGTAATTGACGGTTGGCATTGGTGATGCAAATTTCATCAAAATCTATAATTGTTATACGGCCAACACCCGATCGGGCCAAAGATTCTGCAGCCCAAGATCCCACTCCACCAAGGCCGATAAGCATAACGTGTGAGTTAAACAGTTTTTTCATCATCT
Organism: Bdellovibrionota bacterium; assembly: GCA_038042235.1. Lineage (GTDB taxonomy): Bacteria > Bdellovibrionota > Bdellovibrionia > Bdellovibrionales > Bdellovibrionaceae > Pseudobdellovibrio. The sequence goes on from JBBTEQ010000104.1 coordinate 14,204, forward strand.
CATCACCAACTAGACGGCCCATACGGTCAAAGCGACGATGCAATGTATAATTATCTTCAACAATTTTAAATTTTTCTACAAAATTTTCAGTTTCCATAAAGTGGGTCTTTTATAACAGAAGAATCAAAGCCTGAAAAGCCTTTTAAAATTGCTACTAGTGACCTCGAGCACTTCAAAAGCATTGGTGTTTTTAAGCAAAGCTATGGCTTCAGCCACCCTAAATATAGAAGTAGAATCGTTCAGGTCTTGCCAATCAGCCGGAGCCTGGTCAGGGGAATCACTTTCGATTAAAAGGTTCTCAAAACCTAGCTTTTTAACACAGTCCTGAAGTTTTTTGTTTTTATCAAATGTAATGGCTCCACCCACAGAAATTAAGAATCCACGATCAACATATTTTTTAGCAACCTCATAACTTCCGTTAAAAGAGTGAACAAACCCCGTAGTTGAAGGGACTCCCCAAATATCAAAAATCTGTATCGCTTTATCGTGGCACTGTACAAGATGTAAAACCATGGGCTTTTTAAAAACTTTTGCTAATTCGATCTGATTTTCAAATATTTCAATCTGCAAACCTTCTGATTCTTTCATAATGTGTGGTCTAAAATCCAAACCCGCCTCACCCAGCGCCATCGCCTGAGGCAACAACTGCGCAAGCTGATCTAATGCTTTTTCACAGTTTTCTGATGTATGTTCGCTGACAAAATAAGGGTGCAAACCAAAACAAAGTCCGAAGTTCTGCGGATATTTTTCATGTAATTTCATCTGTCTTAACCATTCATCTGGATTAACGCCACCTTGCAGAAAAAATTCGATATTCTTCTCTGCACAGAGCTCAAGGCTAAGCTTTATAGTGCTCTCGTCCTGATTTAAACGGACATCTGTCCAGTGCGAGTGGGCATCAATATATTTCACAACTCATCTCCAATTAAATACTTATAACTTAGGTCCTGACCCTACTTCTAGACTTGCCCCATTTCAAACTTATTCCGATATATAAAGAACTGTTCCATTGAAGGAGTACTTATGAGTCATGAAAATTTGCAGATGTTAATCGAAATTAAAACCCAGAATAGCGCCATACTTAAACCACATGAAATGCGTTTTTGGGATTTAAAATCTAATGATAACCCAAAGCATCTACATAATTTGGTACCCAGTTCACCCTTTAAATTTTATACAGATGCCATACTGGCCCTATGTTATCATAAAATGACAGATTATAAATTTTCGACAGCCGAACAAAAAAGTTTTTCTTCAACCGCTTATCGCACTTTTGATCCTTATACTGAAATTTTTCATAAATCCGCGCCCCGAGTTAAATCATTAAGAAGTAAAGATTTAACTCAGAATCTGCACTTTGAAAATTTTGAAAAAAAAATGACCGAAGCTTGGTCCCAGGCTTTCAGTAAAAATGCTATTTCATTTCCTAAATTAGTGGCCGCACTCGATTGTATTTCAGAATTTGAGCATTTTATTTCTGCACCTCTCATTTATAACTTTTCAATTCAGTTCAGCGAAAAATTCACAGAAAAACTTATCTGTTTTTATTCTTTGCTGTTTCATTTACGCTCTATCGTTGCTGTGGATCACAATGCGCACGTTGAGGACAGCTCTTATGAATCCGTAAAATGTGATTCAATTTCAGACTACCTACCTAAATCTGAATACATTATTAACGATGCTCTTTTGTACTGGCATTTTAAAAAACTAAGTGTTCCGTTTGTAGGGCATAAAGACAAAGATGTACGTCTTGAAAAACTATTTATTGAGCCCATGCATAAACATTTTAAACAATACAGCCACAATGCCTGCAATCTTATAGATCAACTGCCTCCTTCTTTCTTAAACTCACTTAATCATACAGAGTTAGAAGAGGCTTTGCACCATGTACAAATGGATTGGCTATTGGGTTCTGAAGGCGGTTTGTTATTTAAAATTCGTGAAGAATTGTTTGGCGTATTAGATGGCTACGATAAAATTTTCTGGCCAGAGTGCTCAAATCTGAAGCCCAAACAAGCTTCAACATTAAATCTTTGTTTTGAATTGTCAGAAAAAGATTTATCAAAATCTTTTTCTGCAGCTTAGGCTTCTTCAGCCCGATCTGCAAAAAACTTTTTGTATAGAAAATAACTAACGACAACCAATAAGATGCAGAGTAAGCCGATTTTAAACTGCTTAAAAAACTTAAGTATATAATCTCCATAATAAGCCAATAACAAAACCTGAGTCGGCACTGAAATTGCCGCGGCTATGCCATCAATCAAACAAAACTTCCAAGCTGGGAATTTTAACATTCCACATGCCAAATGCCCCGGAAACCTTAAACCCGGCGTAAATCTAAAAATTCCACAAGCATAGGCGCCATATTTTTCGGTCCACATTTCAATTTTAACTCTGTTTTCTTCAGATAAAACGCTACGCACCGGTTTCCAATCAAATATTTTTCGGCCATATATCCTCCCAATGGAGTAAACTAAAAAATCAGCAAAAAAAACCGCCAAAAATGCTACAAGAGCCGCCGTCTCAGCTTCGACATGCGGTGCTCCCACAAATGGAGGTGGGTACATTTGCGGTTGAGCACCCATATAAGCTAAAAGACCGACGCTCACAAGCGTGGCTTCTTCAGGTAAAGGCAAACCCACTGAAGACAGGAGCATCATAATAATTATAAATGAATACACCCACATAGGCTCGTAGGCATATGGTACTAGGCAGACCAAACTATCCTTACTATTCCACAAACAGTAAATTAAAGAATCATTCATCTTGATACTCTTTATATTTCATACCTATCTATCATGAGCATTTTTGCCTCATTTGTTAAGCTCTTGTTGGCTCTTGAAGTGAGTCGGTACACTGTGCTATGCAAAAGCATGTCTTCAATTATAAATCCCCAGACAAATACAATGGTTAGCTCTCAAGGTTTTGAATATGGGGTAAAGCACTTTTACAACCAAAAGTCTGGCTCAATAAGTGAAATTCTGTTTGATAGTATTCAGTTGAGCCAGACCGACATATCTGCGCTGCTTAAATTAGGTGCGATCTATATTAATAATGAAAGACAGCTCAACAACAATATCATTTCTGCTAATAATCTATTTCGCGTGCACACTAAGCCCCGTAGGTATAACTGCAATTACAACTGGAGCTCACTGATTGTTTATGAAAACTCCGACTTCCTTGTTATCAACAAGCCTTCAGGAGTTCCCAGCCACCCGTCTGTTGACAATGTTATTGAAAATTCACTCACACAATTAAGTCTGGCAAGTGGTGTACCACTTTTTATTACTCACAGACTTGATACTTTAACTTCGGGTTTAATTGTTTACGCAAAAAACACGGCGTTTGTAAAAAGTTTTAACAAACAACTTCAAGAAAAAACCATCGAAAAAAAATATGTGGCGCTGGTTGAAGCCACGCATGCTTTACCCAAAAAAGTAATTCACTATATGGAACCTTCAAAGCGCGCGCCAAAAAACGTTTCAGAATCTTTTGTTGAGGGTTGGGCCTTTTGCGAACTTGATATCCTTTCTCAAAAAAAGTTTTCACACGACTTAAGCCATCTTAAAATTAATCTGCTAACCGGCAGAACCCATCAAATACGCTCACAATTATCAAACCTTCAAGCTCCGATAACCGGCGATATTTTGTATGGTGCTAAACAGGATTACCAACCTCAGACGCTTACGCCGGCCATCGCACTTAGAGCCTGCGAGTTAGAATTCAACTGGGGCACTGAACGTTTAAGATTTAACCTGAGTGAGGAGCTTGAACCTTAACACCACGGCCTTGCAGTGTGCGGGATAGCTTTAGCTTATACAATTTTAAAAGTTCCGCCTTGACCTCTTCGCCTTCCGTAAACCCGAAGGCATAGGCAATCGCCTGTAACGTGGCCATACCGAATTCAGTCGTTTCAGCTCGCAAAAATTGAGTTTCGATATTTGGCGCTTTAATCATCACTCGTGGCAAATCTTTCAATTCAGAATGGCGATGGTGAACTTTACTGGCCTGACGCCAGTTGCCATCCGGAACAATTAGGTTAATTGGCAGTAAACTTTTTCTTACAAAAACTTCGTTAAGTTCTACGGCTTCATCTGAGGGATAAAATAAAACATGTCGGTAATCAGGGGTCAGTTGCGAGGTTAAATCAAGCGGTGCATCTATTTTACCTCGCACAAACACCTCACTGTTCGTCAGCGCTTTTACGGCCAGCATTCCGGTATTAGTCGTTCTTTTTAATTCCCTCGCATGAATAATTAATGTGAGCTTAGTTTTTAAATTCAACTTGGGTATGAATTCACAGATACATAGATTTTTATGTAAAAAACAAACTTCACAAGGGTTCTGCGTTTTACGCTGACCTTTGGGTTTTAATTTTTTTGTTGTTGATGTCTGTTGCATACGTTAAGTAATCATAATTTTAGGACTCATGCAACAAAAGCGACAAAAAATTAAAAGCGTGATTTGTAATACATGTGCAGCAGGTAGTCCGTTTTATATTACAACACGATTTTTAGCTAAGGTGTTTTCTCTTTCGGAAGATGAAAAACATCTTCCGAAACGGTAAGTAACTCGCCAATAATTTTATTAATGGTTTATAGACATTTAGCGCTACTGTATCTCATTAACAGGCCAACAATTCGGTTTTCCAATTCTCTGTCTGTTTTATATAGGTGTGGGTGCTCAACAAAATGATGCGGGTGTGATTTCATATGTGTACAGTTGCAGCGACAACAGTATCGCTGCGTGTACAATTGTCTTGAAGCATATGCAGCTGCTTTAATTAATTATTACAGTCATATTTAAACGATTTTTTGCATAGGGGTTTTCTCTTTAGAACCAACATCGAATTTTACATCTAAGAATATAATAACAATAAATATTATAGGAACTATTAGCTAAGTTTGAAATGTTTTTTCGTTTATCTGCCAAATACAATATTATCACATAATAAATATACTCCTTAACCTGGCTCGCGATTTGCTGCGTCTTAAGATTAGAGGCAAAAGGGGTCAGATTGACTCCCTTTTATGGAGGACTACTGGAATCAGAGAAGCTCACAACTCGTAAGTTTAAACCTCGAACCGATCTCGAAAAAAGTGCGAATGAACTCATTGATAAGGAGCTCGAAAAGCTGCCAATAGACGGCAAACTTAGAACTACGATAGTTGATGAAGGAGTCAGTTTTTCGATCTCCATGGTTGCTATTGTTAAAAACAGATTATTTAGTTCTGAGTCCCATCACCGCAAAGATTTACTTGTTGGCGCTGACCGCTATTGGCAGTTAGATAAAATTAAATTGGTCTTAGCTGATTTAATTTATCAAATTAAAAAGAGTTTTAAATTGTAAATGTTTAAGCTTAAGCTGTACTTGCACTGCCTATGTTCACTCCCAACCCAAGGGAGAACCTCTCCATAGCAAAGATCAAAAAAAAGATTTATCGCTTATTGAATCGAAACAATTCCAAAGACCATCTGTAGCTAATTAGAGTCCTTTTTCCACCTCAGTAACTCAGTGTACAAGTACACTGAGTTACTGAGTACATAGTGTCGCAAAAATAATTTCAAACTAACTGCTAGATAAATCTGAGGTCTACGAAGTAATAATAGAACTATATGTGAAAATCGTGGCGTCGCTACTGATTTTCACTATTAACTATAACATATTGATTTTACTTGTGATTTGGAGGTGACGGAGGGACTTGAACCCCCGTACAAGCTTTTGCAGAGCCTTACCTA
>JBBTEQ010000105.1:0-8021 GCA_038042235.1 Bdellovibrionota bacterium
ACGATAACGAAACTCACTGGCAATGTCGACCTGAACTTGAAGCCCGCCCACTTGTTCTAGCAGATACTGCGCAACGCTGGCTGCATAAAAACTGGTTCCGCACGCGATAAAAATAACTCTCTCAATAGATTTAAAAACTTCATCCGTTGGTTTTGCAAAACCTATGTTTTGTAAATTAACTTCGTGAGTTTCGGTATTAATATGAGGCCGCATTGCTGCCGCAACGGCGCGAGGCTGCTCGTAAATCTCTTTTAACATAAAATGCTTAAAACCCATCTTTTCAATTTGTTCCGGGTTCCAATCAACAGTTACGACCTGTTTTTTTAATGGAGCCCCAAGTGAGGAGTAATAATTGATTTCATTATCTGCAATATGAACTACTTCACGATCTTCCAGGTAAACAAAATCTTTAGTGTAATTAAGTGCCGCCTGAATATCGCTGACCACGAAGAATTCTTTGGTTTTATTTTTACTGTTAATTCCAACAATTAAAGGGGGGCCGTCCTTAAACGCAATCATTTCTTGCGGTGATTTTTCCCACATAACCAGCACTGAAAAGGCACCCATCAATTTACCCAGGGTTCTTTGTACCGCCAATAATAAATTTTGTGTCTGCTGAATTTCTTCATTAATTAAATGGGCTACAAGTTCCGAATCCGTGTCAGAGGTGATTTTTGCGCCTCTTGCTAAAAGATTTTTTTTAATATCCAAATAATTTTCTATTATTCCGTTGTGTACAATACTAATTTCGCCAACCTGATGCGGATGGGCATTTTTTTCAACGGCCGCACCATGCGTGGCCCAGCGGGTATGACCAATACCTAGATTTCCGTTAAAATCCTCGTTAATTAATTTATCTTCTAAATTTTTTAATTTTCCTTCGGCACGTATTCTTTTAGTCTTACCATTATGTAGAACCGCGACGCCGGCGCTGTCATAACCGCGATACTCAAGTTTTTTAAGACCTTCAATAATAATTTTTTTAGGATCCTGAGGACCCAAGTAACCAACTATTCCGCACATTATTAAGACTCCGATTTATTCTTTTTATCTTTAAATTTTTTAGCGTAGCCCTCTTTATTAACCTGAGCGCTACGCGCCAGAGCTAGGGCGCCATCTGGAACATTTTTTGTTAAGGTTGTACCTGAAGCGATTAATGCATCATTCCCAATAGTCACAGGTGCCACAAGCTGCGAGTCACTTCCCACAAATACGCGGTCACCAATAATAGTTTTATATTTCTTTTTATCTGCGGCGTAATTGCATGTTATGGTACCACAGCCAATGTTCACATCTTCACCGATATCCGCGTCACCTAGATAGCTCAAGTGCCCTGCCTTAGATTTTTTGCCGAATTTTACTTTTTTCATTTCAACAAAATTACCCACATGAGCCTCTTCGCCAATTGTGGTTTCAGGACGTAAACGCGCATAAGGTCCAATGCTTGCCTTGTTATTGATAACCACCTGCTCAATATAACAACCCGCCTTCATATGAACGCTATCACCAATAACTGAATCTGAAATAAAACAGTTGGGCTCGATAACTGTAAAGGCTCCAATAGCGGTTTTACCCCGTATAAAAGTATTCGGGTAAATAACACTACCCGCACCAATAATCACACTTTCTTCAATATAAGCCGTGTCGGGATCAATAAAAACCACGCCAGCTTCTAGTAGCTTTTTGTTTTTAGCCTGAAAAACTTTTTTAGAAGCCGCAGCCAACTCTTGCTGAGTGTTTACTCCATGGGCGACATCTGTATTATTACTAAGTAACGCCTGTGTTTTTAATTTATTTGTTAACGCCAGATCAATGATATCCGTTAAATAAAACTCTTGTTTAGAGTTGTTATTTTTTATCATCGGAATAAACTTTTGCAGCACTTCGGCTTTTACAATATAAATTCCAGTGTTGATCTCTTTAATTTTTAGAGTTTCAGTAGAGGCATCTTTGGTTTCAACAATTGAGACCAACTGATTGCCATTACGCACGATTCTTCCAAAATCACCCGGAGCTTCCAGTGCGACCGTGACGACCGCCAAATCAAGCCGCTGCTCTTTGAAGTCTGAAATAAAGTTTTTTAAATCCTGAACGGTAATCAAAGGGTGATCACCGTTCATAATAATCACATTCGATTCGATTGAATCGAGTTTTGCAGACCTGACAGCATCAGCTGTACCAAGTTGCTTTTCTTGTACAAATGTTTGTACATTCAGCGGTTCTAATACTGTTTTAACCAAACTTTGACCATGTCCAACAACGACTCTAATTTCTGAAATACCTGCAGACCTGCAAGTATTAATAATTCTAGCGATCATGGGTTTCCCGGCCACGGGATGTAATACTTTTGGTAGAGGGCTCTTCATGCGAGTACCCTGACCACCTGCGAGAATAATTGCTGTAAATTCCATGCTGTAATACTAAACAATTCAGTGCTATTCGTCAGTTACTTTTTTCTTTTATGGTCTTTTATTTCTAGTCAAATTGTGACTTTGGCTGCACACTGAAAAAAGATGATAAAAGCTATTGCAATTGATCTGGACGATACTTTATTGGACACTTCGAGTCTTTTGGCCCCAAAAGCCACTCTTGATGCTTTTAATTATCTAATCAAAAATGGCTTAAGCCTTTCTCTTGAAGAATGTGAAGCACAGCGAGTTGAACTTATAAAATCTATTTCCCACCGCGAAGTTTTTGAAAAACTAGCTCTTGATTATGGCAATGAAAATACAAAAAAAATTGTCGCTAAAACCATAGATTTATTTTACGACCCCAAGATTCCAGCAAGGCTGCCGCTCATAGAGGGCGCTAGGGAGAATATTGATTACCTTAAAAAAAAATATCATCTTTACCTAGTAACTGCGGGAACCGAAAGCTCCCAATTAAGTAAAGCCAAGGCCCTGGGTATCGAAAACGATTTTGAAAATATATTTATCGTAAATAGCTTACTTAAAAATAGAAAAAAAGACGTCTTTACTAATATTATTAAATCTCTAGGGATAGCCCCTGCTCAGCTTTTGTGCATAGGCAACTCCATAATATCAGAAATTACAGATGCACTCGCTGTTGATGCCCTTGCCTGTTATTTTGAACATGGTGAAAACCGTGGCAAAATCAGTCAGCTTTCGCGCAAACCTCAATATCATATCAAACATCACTCCGAATTAATCACCGCCTGTCACCTATGAAATTGAGATAAAATTGAGACTAAAGTCGAAACTTGCAATCCTAACTACAGAGAAGAGCCACCTGAGAGGCTGTTTTCCAGAACATGAGCCCTTACTTTTATCACTCCAAGATCTTAAAAATAATTCCTATAATATCGACATCCTGCTCTGCGATGGTTCACTTGAATACCAAGACGAAGATTTAAATATTTTAGCTCAGAAAAAAAACAAAGAATTCTCTAAGATGATTTATTTATTCAGTGAAAACTCGCAAATTAATCTGCATGTACTGGCGAGCTTAAAAAGTGACTTCTATTTTTACGAAAACGAACTCAATTCAAATTCCTTTTTGGATTTTTTACACTCGGAGTGGCAAATACTGACAAAAAAAGAACAAGACGAAACCTACTTAAATCTTTCGAGTGAACTTAATGAACAATACGAAGTTCTTAAAACAGAACTTGAAACCAAACTTTTTGAGAAATCTAAAAATCTTATCGAAAGTCGTAAGCAAATTTTTGAAATTAACAATCGTGTCGAAATATTAAGAAAAACTCTTTTTGCCACAACAGAAGTCAAAAGTTTAGAGGCGGCGGAAATTGTATTAAACGACCTTCTTGTTGGATTTAATCTGGTAACATGGCTTAAAATTATCAAAGAAAAAGATGTGGCACAATTCGAACATGACCTCAAAACCCAACTCGATTCAGTATTTTATTTCACCACAATTAAAATAAATACAGATTTTTTTAATATTTACTTCTTTAAAGGTGACCGCCGGGCTTTTAAAAAACAGGATTTAAACTATTTCACCAAATTAACTGAGGCTCTGCAAATTAATTTAAATCGTTACAATAATTTGTTGTCATTGCAACAGAACGAACGTCTTTTTGATCTTGCGTTTCACTCATCGCCGCATCCGATTATAATTATCGACCATGATTACCAAATTTTTCAGGCTAATCTGGCCGCCGAAAAAAAGGCGGATGACACAAAAGATAACCTGAAATGCTTTGAACTTTTATTCGGACGAAATAAACCCTGTACTGGTTGCCGCCTTGGATCCAAGTTTGAAATACAACACGATGTAAAAACCTACGCTGTGCAATCCAGTAAATTCAATAACTCTATAAATAGCGACAGTAACTACTGGGTTCATTTTTACGAAGACATCAGTGAGCAAAAAGCCTTAGAAAGTAAGTTTCAGCAAACTGCCCGACTTTCAGAACTCGGTCTGATCTCGAGCTCTATCGCCCATGAGCTCAACAACCCGCTAGGTGGCATACTTTCTTATCTGCAGGTGATGAAATTAGAGCTCCCCGCAAACCACCCTTTTATTGCTGATATTAATTCACTGACTGATGCAGCTAACCGCATGAAAAAACACATCGAGGATTTATTATTTTTTTCCCGCAAAGAAGATCCAATCAAACTGGAGAGCGCCGACATTAGAGAAATTTTTCAAAAAAATTTGGATCTGATGCAGATGCAATTAAAAAAAGAACATATGCTTGTTTCCTACCAACAAGCACACAAATTAGAAATACAGAAACCTGTCCTCCATAAAATCTCAATCTTACATTTCAGAAATACCATCCACCTTGTTTTTCAGTTTTTTTTGCATAAGTTAAAATTAAAGCGGCAAAACAAATCAAGCTTTAAGGGCCTAGTCGAGGTTAAAATTTCCCAGGACCAAATTAATTCGTATTTAAGTTTTTCTTCTAACCTTGGACCACATGATCTTAAACTAAACTCAAATGATTTAAGCCTAATCACGCTTGAAAAAAGCATTTTAGACCAAGGATTTCAACTTGTTATATCCGAGCCACAGCCTTTATGGTTGCAGCTTTTAATTAAAATGCCTCTTTAAATTATCTTAAATTACAATCAGGCAATTTTAACCGAGCCTAGTCCTGAAATCGTCTGTATCATGCTGATTTTTTGACACGTATGTCAAAAATTAGATTAAACTGGTTATCAACATAGTTTTAGAACTTACCATGGAAGGAAGGTTCATGAAGCCAGCACGCGTCTTAATTTTGGATGACGAGTCAACTCTCAGAACAGCATTATTCAGATTGCTTGACCGTAAAGGGCATCAAGTTGTAACGGCGCAGCGCTTAGACGAAGCTCGTAGTTTTATGACTCCTGAAAAACCATTTGATATCGCCATCATCGATATGAATTTACCGGATGGAAACGGTCTGGATTTAATTTCCGAAATCAAAGCCATCTCAGCTTCGACTCAAGTTATTGTCTTAACCGGCTTTGCTTCGATTGATTCTGCAGTACAGGCTACGCAAAAGGGTGCTTTTCACTTTTTAACAAAGCCATTTAATGTTGAAGAACTGATGAGTCTTTTAGACAAAGCCTTATCTCATAAAAGTTTAGAGCAAGAAAACAAACAACTACGCAGCGAGCTGGGCACACGTTACCAATTCAATCAAATTGTCGGCGAAAGCGAAGGCCTTAAAGGCTGCTTGTCTTTAGTTGAAAGAGTGGCGGACTCTGACTCTACAGTTTTGGTTATGGGAGAGTCCGGAACCGGAAAGAACTCATTGCCCGCGCCATTCATTATAATTCCAGCCGTGCAAAAAATCCCTTTGTTGCAATTAACTGTGGTGCGATACCTGCAGAACTTTTAGAAAGTGAGCTTTTTGGACATGTTAAAGGCGCCTTCACCGGTGCGATTTCAACTCGCATTGGCCGCTTTGAAATGGCTGACGAGGGCACCTTGTTTTTAGATGAAATCGGAGATCTTGACCCGCATTTACAAGTAAAAATCCTAAGAGCCTTGCAAGAAAGAACTTTCGAGCCGGTGGGCTCAACAAAATCTGTACAGGTTAACGTTCGTGTTATAACTGCGACGAACGTAGATTTAGATAAAGCTGTTAAAGACGGAAAGTTCCGAGAAGATCTATATTATCGGTTAAATGTAATTCCGATTGTTATACCAGCCTTAAGAGAAAGAAAAACTGACATCCCTATTTTGCTGAACCACTTCATGACACAATTTAATAAAAATAAGTCCAAAACTCTGACAGGGTTTTCGCAAGATGCTCTGAGATGTCTGGTTAGTTATTCTTGGCCAGGAAATATCCGTGAGCTGGAAAACTTAATTGAACGACTTAGTATTTTAAAAGGCTCCGGTTCAGTAGAAGTCAGTGATCTTCCACCGAAATACAGATCCACGGCGGCCAGTTTTGCCGAAACCGGCTCAGTTGATATACCCGAAAACGGTTTAGATTTTAATACGGCAGTTGATCAATTTGAAAATGCCTTAATTCTGAAAGCACTAGAAAAAACCGGCTGGAATAAAAATCAGGCGGCCTTATTATTGCGACTCAACCGTACGACCTTAGTTGAAAAGATGAAAAAGAAGGGTCTTAAGTCCAATGAACCCGATTTAGATATGTAAGCTTAATCTTCAATTAGTCATGACTGATCTTTACTGGGGGGACTTCCCCCAGATTTCTTTAAGTTTTTTATCCCGACCGCAACTTGTTCTATAATATTTATATCGAATCGGATTTTTTTTGTAATAATCCTGATGATATTCTTCGCCTGGGTAAAATGGTTTTTGCTCTAATAGCAGGGTGGCCACTGGAGAAGACTTTATCACAGCCTGTTTAATCAACTTATCTCTTACTTTTTCTAAAGTCGCTTTTTGCTCTGAATTAGAATAATAAGCAGCGCTGGTGTACTGTTCACCCTTATCGCAGAACTGGCCTTTGGCATCATAGGGGTCAATGTTCTGCCAAAAAATCTCAACTAACTTTTCATAGCTTATTTTTTTAGAATCAAAAACCACCTCTATGGCCTCACGATGTCCGGTATTACCGGCAGAGGTTTTTTCATAATCGGCGCTTTCTTTTGATCCACCGATATAGCCTACAGTCGTTTTAATAACACCCTCGTCCTTAAGTTTATCAAATGGCGGCTGCATACACCAAAAACACCCGCCAGCAAAAACCACCGACTGCACTGATGAATTACCGACCGAACTATTTGTAGCAAATTCTTTTAAATATTCGTCATAACCTGATTCTGTTAATTTGGCCTTGGCAACAAACCTCATCGCCGCTGAGTTCATGCAATAACGTAAGCCCGTCGGAGCTGGCCCATCATCAAAAACATGCCCTAGATGTGAATCAGCAATTCGACTTCGAACCTCTGTTCTGACTGAAAGAAGACCGCGGTCTTCTTTTTCAACAATATTTTCTTTAACTAAGGGTTTTGTAAAACTAGGCCAACCTGTTCCTGAATCAAATTTATCTTTGGAGCTGAACAGAGGCTCGCCCGAAACCACATCAACGTAAATACCCTCTTCGTGATTTTCAGCATACTCATTTTTAAATGGTGGCTCTGTGGCAGATTTCTGTGTAACACTATACTGAATATCGCTTAATTTTTTTTTAAGTTCTTGCTGTGTGGGCTTTTTAAAATGAGATTCGTCCCAGGCGTTAACTATTAGCGAAAACAATAAACTTATAATTAAAAAATTAATTTTTTTCATCTTAAGCATCCTCCGCTAACTTACACTACCAGCGCTAGCCTTAAGTAGTAAGGCATTTCAGGGGATTAAGCGTGTAAAAAATGGCAATAATGCTAGTTTTTTGGCCCCTCCACAGGCTCTAATCAAATATATGCGAGCAGAGCCCCTTACAGCCGCTACTTAAAAAAAATACTGGAAATTTAAGATAAGATAGGATAATTTCGAGGCTCAATAAAAGTCTCTCTTGAGTGAAATAGCGTTTTTGTTAGTTCTTCTGAGGTGGCAACCATATCCGTGGAGGAATTAATGGGAAAAAAAATATACGTAGGTAACTTATCTTATAACATGGACGATCAAGC
>JBBTEQ010000106.1:0-7114 GCA_038042235.1 Bdellovibrionota bacterium
GATCCTGAGCAATCACCCGTTGTTCCATCTAGCAAAGTATAGGTTTTTCCTGAATAATCTCCGCCACTACATATGGGCATACTGACTTCGACCCCAGCAACGCAGTTGACACCAACATTTGCTTGCGGCTTGAATTTGACCACACTCTCTATTTCAATAATTACACAATTATAAGTACCTGCCGCAATTGATCCTGAACCAAGAGTCGGATTGGCAATAAAGTCGACGAAAGTAGGAGTGTCAGTTTTAAAGATTGTAACAGGATTTGTACAAAGTGCATTGTTAGACACCGCAACTTGGTAGACTTTCATGAAAATTGTCGTCGGAGTGGTTACCGCGTGTAAAGCAAATGGATAAAAAGTTAGTAAAACCATTAGATAAAAGCGGGATACAATTTTCATAAGTTTCTCCTTATAATATCAATTTACGATATAGACCAAGATGAATTCTGTTAATTGAGGCCGACACCCTTGACTGTGATGGCCACTTGTCCACTTGCCGTAGCACTAGCGCCACTTCCAGCCGCACAGTTTTGAAAAGCTAGAGCTATTGACGCTGCCAGAACCAAAAACCCCAGGACTTTATACACGTTTGTTTTCATAAACATCACCAACCCATCCTTATACACATCGAGTAAGCCTACCTATTCTTTATAAAAAGGGCAAGCTCCGTTGAGCAATTGACCCACGAATTATTAAACGAAACGAATTAATAAAATTTCGCAATAAAAAATTCATCCTTATATTTGCCGCTGATCAGAGCGGCATTTTTACGTGTGCCCTCTACATTATAACCAGCTTTTTCATACAGTTTAAAAGCTCTTTCATTTTCACAGCGAACAGTGGCTTCCATTTTAGTGATTCCTGCGCTGACAGCATATTCATCGAGTACCTGTAATAACTTTTGAGCCAGACCCTGGCCCCAAAAATCTTGAATAATCATCATTGCAAAATAAGCTAGATGCTTCATCCACGGATGATCCGGAAAAGTTTTGTTACACAAAAGATATCCAACTAATTTATTATCAAAAAAAACTCCTATTTTAGCTTGATTTTTATTAGCAAGAGTCTCGTCCCAATTGATTCTTGTTTTTTCAATATCCACTGGTGGCTGACCAATATATCTTAAAGTATTCTGAGTTTCGCTAGCGATTCGATCTTGAAATTCAGAAAAAAGAATTGCGTCTTGAGCTTCGACTGAGCGAATTTCAACACGGCGATCATTTTTACATTGAAAATTAGTTGAACTGACTTTGGCCATAAAAGTTAAATGCCCAAGAGTTGACGGGTTTCTTTGGGCGTAGCGACTTCTCTGCCGCACTCACGAATAAGGCTTACCAAATGTTCAATAAGGACGCCGTTGGATTTGGCTTTAGTGCCATCCTTTAAGTAGAATGTGTCCTCTAGGCCTGTGCGGGTATGCCCACCAAGCTCAATGCAGCGTTTGTGTAAAGGCCATACTTCTTCTCTGCCGATGGCAATGACCTGCCAAATAGTCTCAGGACTTAACTCTTTTAACAAAAGCGGGAGCCACTCAGGATTAGCAGGCATGCCACTGTCTACGCCCATAACTAAAGATACATGGGCCGGAGAATGCACTAAGCCATTTTTTTCAAACATCGGAATTGATCTCACAATTCCGGTATCAAAACACTCGCACTCCGGAATTATATTAAGTCTTTTCATTACTTCTAAAAATTTTTCTATTTTAGGAACGCCGTTATCAAAAGTAAATGGCTTCCAGGCCCAGCTGCCGTCTTTTTTAATTTTTAAATAATTAAGTGAGCCCGAGTTCAGCGCGGCCATTTCGGGTCTTACTTTTTCTAAACATGCCAGAGCCCCCGAAATATCATCACCCACGGTTCCGGTGGACATATTTATTAAAAGCTCCGGAACTTCCGCACGAATGGCATAACAAATATCGTAAGCCACTTGCGGATCCCATGTGGCGAGCATTCCCTTACCTGGCTGTTGATCACGAAAGTTAACGTGAACAATTGTGGCGCCGGCATCAAAGGCCTCACGCGCAGAACTCGCCATTTCTTTTGGGGTCACTGGCACGTTATGTACTGCCGGATCTGTCAAAACTCCATTAAGGGCACAAGTGACTATTGTTTTATCCATTTTACTTAACCTTATTCTTTTCAAATGCAGAAAATTCAATTTTAGAAATAATTTCTTTCATGATTTCACTTGAACCCCCACCAATCGATGAAAGTTTTGAATCTCTAAAGTAACGTGCAACCTCATACTCTTGCATCAGTCCATAGCCCCCATGAATCTGCGCGCATTCTTCTAAAACCCGCTGTTGTATTTGAGCTCCGGTGAGTTTTAACATCGACACCTCTTTCGTAAAATCTTCATTACGAGTGGCCATTTCGACACATTGATAGGTTGCAGATTCTACCAAGGTAAGCTCAGCTAATATTTGCGCCAATTTATGACGAGTCACCTGATGCTCAACGAGTAACTTACCGAAGGCCGTTCTTTCGGTGACGTATTTTTTAGTTAGTTCATAGGCCCGCTTCATAGTCCCCACCATCATAATGATAATCGCGAGGCGCTCATGCTGAAATTGTTCCATCTGATATTTAAAACCTTTACCCTCGGTTCCAATTAGAAATTCTTTTGGTAGCTTTACGTTTTCTAAACTCACTTCAGCGGTATCGGAGGAAAGATAACAGGTTTTTTTTAGTGCGCGCGCGGTGCTCACTCCAGGCAAATCTGTCGGCACTACAAACAATGAATAAGAACCATAACCCGGTTGATCCGAAGTTCGCGCCAGCAGAGTTAGAAAATCGGCCTGCAAGCCATTTGTAATAAACATTTTAGAGCCGCTCACTAAGTAATGGTCCCCTTGCAAAACGGCCCGAGTTTCAAGCCCGGCGACGTCAGAACCGCAGTTGGGTTCAGTTACAGCAATGGCGCAAATTTTATCCCCAAGAATAGCGGGTTTTAAATATTTTTCTTTTAAGAAATCAGATCCATGAGCGACGAGTGCCGGAGTGGCCATATGTGTTTGCACAATGAGCCCAAGTATAACCCCGGAAGATCCGCATTGAGACATTTCCTCAACAAAGACCTGAGAAAAAAAGTGATCGGCCCCCATCCCGCCCAAAGATTCCGGATAGGTAATACCTAAAAAACCCATCTCTCCGCAGCGTTTCCAAAGTGCGCGATCAGTTTTACCCTGTTGCTCCCATTTTTCGACAAAAGGACGTACTTCTTTTTCAACAAAATTCTTAATCTGTGTTCTAAAAATTTCATGCTCTGGCGAATACTTCAGTAGTGGCATATTTTTTAAATCCCCTTCAACAATTCTATCATTGACTGCACGGGTTGACCGCTGCCGCCGGCAAAACTTAAGGCTCCGGTGGGTTTATCATTCCAACAATAAACATCAAGGTGTGCCCATTTTTTTCCATGGCAAAACTTTTCTAAAAACAATGAAGCTGTAATCGCGCTACCGAAACCCTCGGCAGAATTTTTAAAATCCGCAAAATTTGAAGACATCGAGCTAAAATATTTTTGCACTAAGGGCATTCGCCAATTGGGCTCACCTGCACTTTGACCCGCCACTTGAATTTGTTCAGCCAACTGATCGTTATTTGTAAACAATCCGGCTACCTCAGTTCCCAAAGCCACTTTTATGGCTCCAGTAAGAGTGGCAATATCAATAATAATTTCCGGCTCGTCCGCGCCTTTTTTAGTTGCCGCCACATCCATGACATCGGCCAAGACTAAACGCCCCTCTGCGTCGGTGTTATCGATTTCAACTAAGTAACCCGCACGTGAACGATATAAATCACTTGGCCTCATTGATTTGGCATCAACACTATTTTCAGCCAAAGCTAAATAAAAATCACAACTTCGTGAATAGTTAGAATGTGCCGCCCAGTAAGCCAAAGCCAACACAGCGGCGGCACCGCCCATATCTTTTTTCATTAAACGCATACCAGAGGAAGGCTTAATATCCAGCCCGCCGGTATCAAAAGTAATGCCCTTACCAACAAAAGCGATAGGTTTTTTTGCTTTTTTTCCTGCGATTTTTTTCTGTGGACGGTATTTAATATGAATCATTCGAGGTGGAGTATCAGAACCTTTTCCAACGGCAAGGTGTAAATTCATATTTTCAGCAGCTAATTTTTTATGATCCCAAATATCAATTTTGAGACTTTTCGGAAAATTTAATTCATTTTTGATTATTTTCTCAATACTTTCAGGATTGATTTCATTTGGTGGTAAATTCACTAAGTGACGAGCTAAGATGACAGCTTTGGCCTCTAGCTGATATTTTTCTATTTGTGCTTTATCCAGCTTCGCTGATTTATTTTGAGTAATCAAACTGACTATTGATTTTTTAGTACTGGTATTATTAAAGCTGTTTAAAAAATTGTAGCTGGCCATTTCAAGCCCAATAAGGCTGGCTCTCATAATAATTTCAGGACAGTTATTAAAAATAATTTCAATATTATCAATTTGCTGATTTTTAAACTGCGACACCAGCAGCCCTGATTGATCCCGAAACAATGCATAAACCGACTCATCCAGCAGTCCTTTATGCGTACCTTTATTTATTTGAAAATTCTGCAAAATCCAAACAGGGCCGTTTTTTCCAGAAAAACTCACAGTTTTTTTTTCAAAATCAATGGGTTTGGAGTTTGGAGTTTCTGATAAATGAAGCTCTACAATTTTTTTTAATTCGCTTTTTCGTTGATTTGCGGACTTCGCTCCCAAAATATAAACAAAGCCCTGAGGTTTTGTTTTGAGCTTAATGTTTGGCTTCATCTCAAATTGAAAATTTGATTTTAAGACCGATTGCATATTCATGAAATCCCCTATCTTAGCTCAGTGTATTAAGCTACAATAATGCCTTATCTATGACATACAAATCAACTACCCAGTCTGCAAATAGCTCGAAACCACAACTAAAGCTTGGGTTATTTAATGTAGAAAATCTGTTTTTAATTTTTGATCAGGAAATCCCGGCTCACTATCAAAAATTAAATGAAGCTCAATGGCAAAAGTTATCAAATTCCGTATATGAACCCAAGCCTCTACATAAATGCCTACAGATCGGCAAAATTATCAATGAGAACAGTCCCGATATCATGATGTTATGTGAAGTTGGGGGCACTGAGTCACTCAGCACTTTCAATAAATTATTTTTGCAGGACCAATACCACGTGGCCCTACTGGAGGGTAATTCAGATCGCAATATTGACGTTGGTTTTTTAATCAAAAAAAGCGTCCCCTTCTTTTTTGATATCGCCTCTAATAAAAATCGACCGTTAAATTTTTTGTACCCACATGAAATTACATCTAAAAAAACCAACTATCCGATACGATCAAGTACTCAATATTTTTCACGCGACTGCGCTGAGCTCAGATTATTTACTAAATCTAAAGAAAAACCTATTCTCATCCTTTTACTCACGCACCTTAAATCAAGATTAGATCCCGAGCGAATAGACCCAGGTGGCACCGAAAGGCGCACCGCCGAACTTATAACTTGTTTAAATATCTACAATGAGTTGAAAGCCCAGTATCCCAACACTCCTATCATACTCTCAGGTGACATGAATGGTTTCGCCGGAAAACCAAATACTAACACTGAATTTTTACCGATTTATAAAGAGACCGATCTTGAAGACGTTCTTGAAATTGCAGGCATAGACCTAGACAAGCGTTCAACTTTTTACCAGATAAAAAATGGGGGGAAGGCTGAAGGTAAGCAAATTGACTATTGTTTTATTTCTTCAATGCTAACAGATAAATTAGTTAAATCCTCGGCCCGCGTTTATCGTTATAAAGATGAGTTCGGTTCTGAGATCAGAGATCCAAGAACATTAGATGATAAACAAAAACTAGCCTCCGATCACTACCCACTTTTTTTTAACCTTGAAAATATAGATTATTGATGAGAGCCTGAAGCCAGATGAGTTTTAAAAAAACACAAAATTTGGCACAAAATTCTGACATAAAAATTACCAGCGCCTGTGTCTATGTAGAATCTGAATCTGATCCTTCGGTGCAAAATTATTTTTTTGCCTATAAAATTATAATTAAAAATCTAGGCTCTGAAATGGCTCAGCTGATGAGTCGGCACTGGATTATTACGGATGCCTTAGGGCATGTCGAAGAAGTGCGCGGCCCTGGCGTCGTGGGCCTTCAACCAAAAATTACTGCTGGCCAATCATTTGAATATGACAGCGCATGCCCCTTAAGAACAAGCTCTGGAACTATGAAGGGTACTTTTCAGTTCACCGACGAAAATGGGGAAAGTTTTGATGTCGAAATTCCCGAATTTCATCTTATTGCCCCATTAGCGATGCACTAATATCTTAATCAAGGAAATCTTAGAAACTTTTCCCAAGCATCTGAAGTTTTTTTATAGACATAGCGCTCGTGCAATCGTCCAGACTTACCGAACCAAAACTCTATTTCACTAGGATTAATAGTATAACCACCCCAGTGCGGAGGACAGGGAACAGGAGCACCCTTATATTTTTGATCGATAATTTCAAATTTTTGTTTAAAAATTTCAAATGAATCCATTTTTTCAGATTGATCAGAAGTCCAAGCCCCTAATTGACTCAGCCTAGGACGAGTTAGAAAATAGGCTTCAGATTCTATGCGCGAAAGCTTTGTAACAATGCCTTCAATGCGAATTTGCTGATCTAAGTGTGGCCAAAAAAAGTTTGCTGCAACTTTATTGTTTTTTTCGATATCTTGAGCTTTACGCCCATCATAATTGGTATAAAAAGAAAAACCCCCGTTGATCATGCCTTTGTAAAAGACAATTCTTACCGAGGGTTGATTTTCTTTATTAACTGTAGCCAGTGCCATAGCGTTTGCGTCCGGCACTCCTTTTATTTGAGCTTCTTTATATAATTCTAAGAAATTCTTAAGAGGGTCTAACTTAAAATCAAAGCTCATTTTTTTGACCTAAATTACTATTACTTACCTTTTTTAGCAGGCGCAGCTGCTTTAGCTACGATTTCAAGTAATTCAACTTCAAAAACTAAAGCTGAATTCGGTGGAATTCCTGGACGACCAGCAGGGCCATAAGCTAATTCAGGCGGAATAAATAGTTTGTACTTAGAGCCGACTTT
>JBBTEQ010000107.1:0-14264 GCA_038042235.1 Bdellovibrionota bacterium
TACCAACAAGATCGATAACATGGCGTGCACTTTCTATTTCAGCAAAAGCATTTTGGATGCTGATTTTCTGTCCCTCTTCCGGGAGATCAACATAAAGCACTTCACCAATTTTTTCGGTGACATATGAGGTGATACCCAAAGTAATGAGATTCTCTTCAATCGTAAGCCACTCGTGGTTTTTTGTAAAAAACGGCTCTTTTGGTATTTGGAGTGTATCGAAGTCAATGCTCATAATATGTATACTTATTACACAGGTTATTTTTAATATGGCAAGTCTTTACTAATGCAACATTATGCAATAGCATAAATAATATGAATAACGAAAAAAATAGTCATAATTCAGATTCCCAAATCTTTTTTACGCTTTACCATGTTTGCGAGGCTGTTGAAAAAACAGACAATAGTCAGCTTCAACTTTTATCCCGAATTTTACAATCAAGGCTTAATGACCTAAAGAGTGTTTTCGAAAAGATTGATTTTCTTGAATCGAATATAAAAATATTGGGAAATCAAAATAATCCGTATCACTCAAAATCTGAATTAGTTTCCATTGACAAGAGGAAATCGTCCATGCAGAAAAAGAAAGCATTTATGCTTAAACATAAGCGAAGTATGGAAGTACAGATTTTGGATACTGTTAAATCAATTCACCGGGTATTTGAATCTAATGAAGGGCTAAATCAGCCAGAAGCAAAAAGTTTAATCGCTCCCAAATTAAAACAAATCGAACAAATGGTCTAACGAGGTCTGTAATGAATGACAACTGCCCGAAATGTAAATCTGAAAATACGTATCAGGATGGAATTTTATGGATCTGTCCCAAGTGTTCTTATGAGTGGATTAAAGAACAGGCCATCGAAAGTGAGGAAACCACCATTGATACATCCATCCGCGATGCTAACGGTAACATTCTAATCGATGGGGATTCAGTTATTGTAATTAAAGATCTAAAAATCAAAGGGGCTTCAAGCACCGTTAAAGGCGGTACAAAGGTCCGAAATATTCGCCTCTATGATGCGGGAGATGGTCACAATATTAGTTGTAAAATTGAAGGTCTTGGTTCTATGAATTTGAAATCAGAATTTGTACGTAAATGTTAATTTGAGTCGTGTTTTCGATCTATACTTTTTCATCTGACCTTCTCCTACATACTTAAATCACCCTCTCCAATTGTGCGGCTTTGGACGAACTTCCAGATGCTTGGAATCGATCCTCCGTAGCCATGAAAAGTTATAAGTTTTTTTCCTGGAATTGCCAAACAAAGTTGACGATAGACCTCATTTGTATACATTGAAAAGTGTTTCTCCTGCATATTTCTTTTATACATACTGATTTTGTCGTGGCAAGTCTTTACTATTGCAATATATTGCAATAAGGTAGAATTCTTTCTGGAGACCTGAAATGTAAAAAAATAACACAAAATCGCAAGGATTTTTCGGTCTTATAGTAAATTCAAATACTGAAATAAAAATAAATATTGTGTAGGTATTATAATGAAAAAAATAGCAATTGTATTGTCTGGCTGCGGAAACAAAGATGGCTCTGAGATCACCGAAGTTGTTAGTCTCATTATTGCAATTTCAAAACTAAATGCTGAGTATAAATTTTTTGCGCCAAGCATTGAGATCATACCGCATAATTTTATTAAGAATGAATCAAGCCAAACACGGCGAAATGTTTTAATTGAGTCTGCAAGGATTGCACGAGGAAACATTCAAGACATTAAAGAATTGAATTCAAACGATTTCGGTGCTTTGGCTTTTCCTGGCGGCTTCGGCGCAGCTGAGCATCTTTGTAATTGGTCAACAAAGGGAGCCAACTGTGAAGTGCTTCCTGTGGTTAAAAAAGCGATCATAGAATTTAATTCACAAAAAAAGCCCATAGCGGCCATTTGTATCGCTCCCGTGTTGTTGGCTCGTGCTCTTGGGCTTAGTAACATTACGTTAACTGTGGGGAATGATAAGGAAACTATTGTTGAAATTTTAAAAACTGGGGTTCATCACGAAAATTGTATTGCAGAAAACTGTGTTGTTGATTTTAAAAATAAAATAATTACGACGCCAGCGTATATGTTTGACGAAGCAACTCCGTATGAGGTGTTTCAGGGAATATCAAAGTTAGCATTACATCTTGTGGGCTTGGCCTAACTTGAAGAAATAGATCTATGAAAATGTCACCTAAGATAAAATCACAAAAAATACCTAAGCTTGAACCAATTATTGAAAAGAAGCCTTCGTTCTTTTGGTGGGAGGGTGACACGTTAGTTTTAAATATTCTTGGCTCGCCCAGTTCAAAACGTGATGCAATAGGGAAGCCAAAAGGCTATCAATTAAAAGTTAGTGTCACCGCAGCGCCTAGGGCTGGGAGAGCTACCGATCATATGGTCAGATTTCTTGCAAAAGAGTTTGCTGTTTCAGTTTCAGATATAGAAGTCGTTTTTGGCCGAATGAATGTTAATAAGCAACTACGTATTAAATCTCCAAAGAGACTGCCGCCAATTATAGCCGACTGAAAGACAGAGCTACTAGGTAGTGTTCAATGCACTGTTAGAAAATCTAATTAAGGAAAAATAAATTTGTGATTCCAACTATTATTAGAAAATTCATACAACACTCTTCGATGCAGTCTTGAAGGTCTTTCTTCCCAAAATTCAAACTTAAATGGCTTAAGGCGGTAGCCGCCCCAGTTATCGGGCCTTGGAACTGTTCCTAAATGAAACTTCAGTGCATATTTTGCAACTCGCAATTTCAATTCGTATTCTGACTCCATAGGCTGAGATTGCTTAGATGCCCACGCTACAATTTGGCTCATTCTTGACCTAGTTGCGAAATATGCATCAGATTCAGAATGACTTACTTTTTCAACATTACCCATAATGCGAACTTGCTTCTCCAGAGTCTTCCAGTGGAAACAAATCGATGCTCGTGGCATTTCTTCTAGTTCCTGCGCCTTTTGACCGTCATAATTTGTAAAAAAAACGAAACCATTTTCATTGAATGTTTTTAGCAGAACTATTCGAGATTCCGGGTAACCGTATTTTGAGATTGTCGCCAATGTCATAGCATTTGGGTATATGGTTTCTTTTTCATTCGCTACTGCAAACCAATCGGTAAATACTAACAATGGGTCGTTCTGGATTTTCATATACTTCTATCGCTAAGGGTTATGGTGGTTAGAGAACTTACTTAACGTCGTTATTGTTAGGATCTTCCAAAGTAGGATCATTTTTTTTAGAAATTCCAAAGACTTCTGGGAATATAAACATTCCAGCGATAAAGAGTAGTATGGCGAACACAAAAAAAGCAGACATAATGAGCATTTCAGTACTCATAACTCGGCCTCATGTTGAAGATCAACATCGCATTTTGCACAAAAACCAAAAAATAAAACGGACAAATTAGCTTTTGAAAAATCATGAATATCTTTAAGTGCCTTTTCAATTTTTTTGAATAGCTCTTCATTTCCTTTATTCATTTTCCCACAAGATTTGCAGATGTAATAGTGTTGAACTTTTTTGTCAAAAACGTATTGGTACACTTTACCTTTTTTGGGTAGATCAAGTTCTTGTATTAAACCCAATGATATGAACTTTTCGATATTTCTATAAATTGTAGTTCGTTCAATATCTGGAGCCGTTGAAATTAAGTGTTCATGTATTTCTTTTAAAGGAATATGCCGAGTATGGTTATCAAGAAAAAATTGTATCAATATTTCCTTTGAGGGGGTTATGCGCAGACCTTTGGATCTTAGATAAGCTACGAGGTCTTTATGTTTTTTCATCTGATTTTCTCCCACATGCTTAAATCGCCATATCCAATAGTACGACTTTGGATTAATTTCCATGAACTTGGTATTGAGCCCCCATATCCATGAAAGGTAATTAGTTTCTTTCCGGGCTTAGCCCAACAAAGCTGTCTAAAGACTTCCGATGTGTACATGATATAATGTTTTTTATCAAACTCGATTGTGTGGTCGATACGCATGCCACCGAAATTTGAGATATGCTCTTGAAAAGGGTTGTAAAGATAGTAAATGTCAAAATCTGACCAGTCTATATCTAACATATTTCCATGAATAAAATGAACATTTTCGAGTTTGTATGTTAATTTAATTTTTTGCGAACACTTGTAAAGCGTTCGTCGTTGCTCAATGCCATAAATATTAATTTTTGTAATTAGAGATAATAAGATACAGAGCTTGCCACACCCAGACCCGATATCTAAAAACTTCGTATTTTCGTCGCACTCAGAAATAAACTCAGCTATTTGGTTAATGGCTTCAATAGGAGTCCAGTGAATTTGTGAAGCGTACTGATAAAATTCAGGTAACAACGAGTCAAAAACAGAATCATCCATTTCTAGGTTAGAGGTGATAAGTGTCTTTGAGAGCTCAGTAATGAGTGGAGGCTTTTCAAATACAGGAGTATTGGTTTCAGAATTCTTTTTGTCTCGATAGCTTGCAATATCAATCAAAGTCATGCTATACTATTGCATCATGTTGCAATAGTAGTCAATACGCAGTTATGTTTTAGCACAAAGTAGGTGAACAGGCGGTCTAAAGCCTCATTTCGATTGGTTTATTTTTAGGTATGGCTTAAACCAGCGAAAATAGACTTATGCAAAGACCTCTTGGTTAGTAGGGGTTCTACGAGATTTTATGTTCAGCTCACTCAAAATGAAGGGAACAGTTAAATGCTAACATTTGAAAAATTATAACCAAGAGGACATGAGGAGCGGCTATCTAGAGGTAGTAACTCTTATCAATGAGCTGAGTCTGAAGTTAATCTTTTTTTAACTTTGAATAGGGTCAATATCAGGGAAATTGATTGAAAGTCATTTGATACGGTATAGATTTTACTATTTTCTTTTAGTTTTGGCATTTTTTCAAATAACCATTTTTTTTGATCAACAGATGAGAAGATATTTATGACAAATATTTTTTTACGAGCTTTGGCCTCAACTAAGCACTTAAAAATTGATCCATACTTGTCCTGCAACGACCAATCTAAAATTAAAATTCGTGTTGCTTGAGAAGTTTTAAATATATGTTTTGCATCTGGCGCCGACTGCATAGTCAGACAGAAAATTTTATCCTTTAAAAAGTAGTGAGAAATGGCGCTAATCTCTATATTTCGAGTAATGATCAGGGCTTTTTTATAATTCTTGTTTTCATCAGATTTTTGCATATCTCAAGCATACTATTGCAATATGTTGCAATAGTCAAATTGACAGACTAGTGGTCAAGCATTTAGAATGCTAACATGGATAGCACGATTGCCTTATTTTTATTTTTAAATTGTAAATTATGATAGAGCCATGGATGGTGCTTTTTTTTGCGTCGTTTGTTATCGCATTTATAGTGTTTATAGGTTTATTTTGGTTACTTCAAAAAAGCTGAAAAAGATAGTCTTGACCGACTTGAAAAAGATAATCATTTCTAAGGTTGCTGAATTATAGAAAGAGGTTTTATGAGTTTTGAAAGAAAAGTTGCAATATTTGGTGGTTCAAGAACCCCGTTCGTTAAATCACAGACAAATTATTTGGGAAAATCTAATCAAGATTTGTTGGGAGCCGCCATTAATCATTTGGTTAAAAAAACTAATATCAATGGAAAATTATTAGGTGATGTCGTAGCTGGAGTCGTAATGAATCATCCATTTGATTGGAATCTCACGAGAGAGGTTGTTTTGGGAAGTGGTCTTGCCGCAGAGACTCCTGGAATGAACATTCAGCGAGCTTGCGGTACAGGTTTGGAGGCGGCAAATATTATTGCTCTTAAAATTGCTAACGGTCAGATTCAGTCGGGAATTTCAGGCGGTAGTGATACGAATTCTGACATTCCGTTAATAGGAAAGAGAAAACTGACCCACTTTTTAATTCGTTTACAAAATGCAAAAAACTTCTTTCAAAAGCTCAGTGTGCTTAGTGGGTTTAGATTTGATCTATTGAAACCACAACTGCCTGTAGTTCGAGAACCCAGAACCGGGCTATCTATGGGGGAGCACTGTGAACTTATGGTCAAAGAATGGAACATTTCAAGAAATGAGCAGGATGAGCTTGCGTATCTTTCTCATAAAAATGCTACACAAGCACAAGACGAAGGTTTTTTTAATGATCTAATTTGTGAAATTGGTGGGTTTCAAAAAGATACGATTACCCGTAAAGATACAACCCTAAGCAAGCTTTCAAAGTTAAGACCTGCGTTTGATAAATCTGATAAAGGGACATTGACAGCAGGAAACTCGACTCCACTTACGGATGGCGCTTCAGCTGTATTGCTCGGGTCTCCTGAGTGGGGTAAGGCCAACGGACTCGAGGTTATGGCCTACTTTGTAGATTGTGAGGTGGCCGCTGTTGATTTTACTCATGGTGCCGGGCTTCTGATGGCTCCAACAATTGCTGTTTCCAGGTTGCTTGATAGAAATAAATTAAAACTTCAAGATTTTGATTGCTATGAAATTCATGAGGCTTTTGCAGGGCAAGTTCTCTGTACACTTCGAGCATGGGAGTCAGTCGACTACTGCAGAAAAGTATTGGGTAAAAGTGACCCATTAGGCTCAATTGATAAATCTAAGATGAACATCAAAGGCGGAAGCCTGGCATTGGGGCATCCCTTTGCGGCAACCGGTGGAAGACTGATTGCAACTGCTGCTAAAATTCTTAAAGAAAAAGGTCAGGGGCGTATTCTGCTTAGCATTTGCACGGCAGGCGGAATGGGTGTAGCTGCGATAATTGAGAGGTAGTCATTCTCCCCAATACGATTTAAGTCGATTTTTTGTGAATTCCGAGAAAGGCTGAGAAGTAACAAAACAGCTTAATGGCGAAACCGCCTAAGCTTCAGAAACTACCGATTGCGAACGCTAAGTGTTTGTTTTTTTAGAACTTTTTGAATCTATCTAACGTGATGTGAAGAGAACCTGAAGAGAACCACTAAAAATGTATTTTTATTTTCCAGAAAAATTTGGTAGTGAGAGCCGGACTTGAACCGGCGACCTATGGATTATGATTCCATTGCTCTAACCAGCTGAGCTACCCCACCACGGGTTGTGAACCAAGAGTATCTAATTGAGAGGCTGTATAAATGTCAATCTTGGAGGCTGATTTCTGTACAAATTGGCATAGAATTGCTTTTTTATTCAACAGGCCTCTGTTAAATTTACAGCTGTGCGTCTAAACACAAAGCTAACAGGACAATAGTCTAATACTTATTCATTATACGAATGTGGCTTACAAATATTTTAAAAAGGAGATCATCATGAAAGCACTTATTGTTTTTATTTCTTTAATCAGTTTGCAAGTGGCAGCTAATACTATAATTAAAGTTGATGGTTCAAGCACTGTTTATCCAATTACGGAAGCCATCGCGGAAGAGTTCCAAATTACTGAAAAAAATACGGTCAAGGTTACGGTGGGAGTATCCGGTACCGGCGGGGGATTTAAAAAGTTTTGCCGTGGCGAAATAGACATTCAGGATGCTTCCCGTCCGATCAGCAAAAATGAAATGGCCGATTGTAAAAAAATGGGAATTCAGTATTTCGAATTACCGGTTGCGTATGAGGGCACTGTGGTGGCTGTTAATATTAAAAATACGTGGCTGAATGAAATATCAGTTGGCGATCTTAAGAAGATTTGGGAGCCATCAGCTATGGGGAACATTAAAAAGTGGAGCCAGGTTAATGCAAAATGGCCGGACGCTGAGTTTAAGTTATTCGGTGCGGGTTCAGATTCGGGAACATTTGATTATTTTACCGAAGCAATTGTCGGTAAAGCCAAATCTTCACGCGGGGATTACACGGCTTCTGAAGATGATAACACAATTGTAAAAGGTATCGCCGGAGATAAAAATGCAATCGGTTATTTACCCATGTCCTATTACGAGGAAAATAAAAAGCAATTAAGGGCCCTCGCGATTATCGGTGGCGAAAAAGCTTCTGCAAAAGGCGCGGTTTTGCCGACTAAAGAAACAGTCGAAAATGGAACTTATTTTCCGCTATCAAGGCCCTTGTTTATTTATGTTAACTCTAAGTCTTCGCAAAGACCTGAAGTTAGTGAATTTGTAAAATTTTATCTTAAAAATGCGGCTGAAATGGTGACGCAGGTTAAGTATGTTGCGCTGCCAGCTAAGGCTTATTTAATGGCCGAGGAGCATTTTTCTAAAGGTAAGATTGGAACTGTTTTTGCTTCAGGCAGCCATGTGGGTCTGAAAATCGAAGAATTAATGAAGAAAGAGACGACTCATTAATTATTTTTTCTTATCGATGTGTTTTTGTAGAGCCCATAGCCGGATCATCTTAAGGTATTCGTCTTTCATTCCGAACAGTACAAATTGGTGAGAGAATACTTTCTCTTTGTCACCACTTGGTTTTTCGCTGGCAAAGTTAACTTTGGCTTTGATTTCCTGCCGGTTAGCCTCATCATCCTGCGGGAGTGCGATTTCGATAATCTCACCCACTTCGTGTCTGATTTTGTCAGTAAAGGTAATGCCCGCTTCTGAAAAGTCCTGAATGTTGACCACTTCAGCAAGCATTGTATCATCGCTTAATTGAGCCGTTATCCGCTGAATTTCCTCGCCACCCTCAGTCATCATGGGGTAACACAGTTTGAACATTTTAACTAATAAGGCTTTGTCGAGAGGCTTTTCTATTCGCAGAAATTCAATTTCAAAAGATTTTTCAAGTTCGGAGCGGGGAATTTCTTTATCAAAAATTCTGATGATAAGAGGTTTTTTAAGAAATTGTGTTTCAATTAGTTTTGTATCATAGGCCATTTCGGTTATGATGACATCAGCGATGATTTTTGCCTTCGGATTGATATCTTTATTTAAAACAAATGATAAATCTTTAAAATTACGGCTAAGAAGCTCTTGTAAAGATTTTTCAACCGCCTCCTCAGACACTTGCAAAGCTATCCTAAGAGCAGTGTGTTTATTTTCACTCAGGCCAATCCAGTTGGGGGCTTTTACTTTTTGATTGCTGGTGGCCACTTTTTTACGAATTTGTGTTAACACCGGAGGGCTCACTTGGCTGAATACCAATTCATAGTAATCTGCAGCGCTATTAATAACCCGGCCCCAGGCATGTTGGTTTTTTTTATTGGCAAAAAGGGAATTATAAAACTTATAGCTTTTGTTGATTTCTAGCGTATGGGCCTTATCAATTTTAAAGGCGAACTCAGAAAGTTGCAGGATTTTAAATCTTTTAAGCGATTCGATGGTTGTACTGGCCTGAGTTGTATGTACGAATAGGGGTCTTAATTTTTGGCCTTTGAGCACCGCAAAACGTGTATGCTCTTTTAAAATTGTCAGATCAAAGGGTTTATAAATAATATTATGAACGGGTAGTAGCTCGGTTTTTTTAACAGGTTTTATCGGGTCATCAAAAATTGAAAGCAAAAGATCACATTTATATTTGGTTTTAAAGGCTTCAAGTTCGGTTTTTAAATCTCCCTTGAATTTGTCATGGCCGACTATGATCAGTAAAATAACTTTATTAAGATATTCAGGTTTTGCAAATTCGGTTTTGAACTCTTCAATTGTCTTAAAAAGCAAAACTTCGTGCCCGAGTTCTTTAGCGACATCGGCCCAGCCTTGCTCGATTTCTTTATAACATTTAGGGTCGCTCTCAATTGCGATTAAGTATGACATAAAGAAATGTTAACCCAAATTGGTGCATATGCCTAGATGGAAATTTGTTTGCCTAGCCTGATACATAATATTTCTATAATTCGTGCTGAGTTATTGTCAAAACCAGGACTGTTGATATTGCCAAGAGCACTACTTTCTTCATCAGTTAGTCTGGTCTGCGCAATCCAGTTTTTCCAATGTTGCTGAGACCTAATATCATCTTTTACCTCTGAAAAAAGTAAGGCCATCAAGGTTTGAAAAAGATGTAAAGGGTGGGAGTTCATATCGGAAATTATATATTCAAAACCTGTTTTAAATTTTTCAGATAAGAGCAACACGCCAAGACCTTCGTCGGGCAGGATATTCTGGATAAACCTAAAAAACCCCAATTGTCCATCGCGGTGTTCAGTCTTGAAAAAAAAATGATCCGCATGAATAAGGTCATGCATAACAAAACCCAAAAAGTCTCGACCTGAAAATAATTGTGCTCCCCAATTGCAGATATTTTCGTTGAAAGTGATGATACGTTTTCCGGAAATTTGAATTTGTAATAGTTCTGCTGGCGTGGGAATTGTATCTGAAATGATCAATGGATAATAATGGTTAGCAATAAAACATAAACTTCGATTGCAAGATTCTGGAAAGGCTTTAATTTTAACCATATTGATAAAATCAATAAGATTCATTTCGGGGTTAAGTTTTGTTGGAATATGTACAGGTGTATCTTGAAACAACTGTGTCAAGCTAAGAGAGTGCTTAAAAGTTGAGGTTTCATTTAGAAAAATATTTTTTCGCTTGCCGCCATACCAATCAATTGGTCTTCGCAAACAACTTAATGCAATTACCCATGCTTGAACTTTTTCCACAATAGACAAGTGCGCAAGACGTGTTTTCAACAACTTAAAGATTTTTTGATTTTGTTTGTAGAATTCCTCATCACAATATATTTTTCTGTATCGATCTTTATGCATTTTATGAATAATTCCTAATTTAAAACTTATAATTAAATGCTTGCTAAACACCTATTGGTCAAGGTGAAATGATGGCATCAGTTAGTTAATTAGTTAACTATGTTTTTATAACGATTCATGGAGGGGTCTCATGATGAAGTATATTCAAGAAACAGTACAAAAATCTACGTTCGCAATTTTGGTTCTATTTTTTTCAAGCTTCGCTATTGCCGGCTCTGAAACATCGCTTGTTGATATTTTAAAAAGCGATGAGGACTTTAATTACTCTCACTATTATACAATTGAAGAAGACGAAGATAGTTCTCAGTTCGATCTATTGATATTTTCTCGCCATGCTCAGCAGTTTCCTCTACCTCTAGCTCCTTATAAGAGGGATATTCATTTTGGTGGGTGGTTAAGAGATTCTGCAAACGGCTCCTGCCTTAATACCCGAGCGAAAGTGCTAGCTCGAGATTCGCTAAGCCCTGTGACCTACACACCGAACGCTTGTGCGGTTGCAACTGGCCAGTGGGACGATCCTTACACAGCAAATTTATATAGTTCAGCAAAAGATATTCAAATTGATCATGTTGTGGCATTAAAAAATGCCTATATGACTGGTGCCCATCAGTGGGACTTTAAAAAAAGATGTCTTTATGCCAACTATCAAGGTAATAATTTTCATCTTTTGTCGGTTGATGGGCCTGAGAATATGAAAAAGAGTGACCATTCACCAGGTGGTTATACTCCACCCAATCAAACCTATACCTGTGAGTATATAAAAAACTGGCTCAATATAAAATTAATTTGGTCTTTACGTATTACCCCGAAAGAAGCTTCAGCTATTAATAAAATCATAAGTGAAAACGATTGCGAAGATCAAGATTTTATAGTTTCTGCAGAAGGTTTAAAAACCCAAAGAGATTTTATGTCAGATCACGCTAATCTATGTGATCCGGCAACGATGGCTCTCGATAAATTTTAAGGCCTATAAAGGGTTTTTACATGAAGTGGTTTGGATTCTTATTAATAATTTTAAATTTATTTTCTTGTGCTTCCTATTTTAAACGCAAAGACTGTGAGTCGACGAATTGGTTTAATTACGGAGAGCAAGTGGCCTTAGATGGACGTAGACTTTCGGGCGACCAGTTTATTTCAGAATGTAATCAGGCAGATGCTGATGTGGCTGAATCAGATTTAGACAGAGGTTTTAAAAGCGGTTTACAGAAATACTGTCAGCCCGAAGTGGTTTTTCAAACGGGAAAAAATGGTCGGTTTTTTTCAACCGAAATGTGTGTGGGGCAGGGCTTAGCTTCATTACAAGTTAAACACCGCGCGGGCGTAAACGAGTATTGTCAAAGATCAAACGGCTACTCTGCGGGAGCCCAAGGTCAGGCCTATAATAAAATTTGTCCGGTCGATTTAGAATCGTCTTTTTTACCGGAGTTTAATCGTGGGCGTAAAAGATATTTAGCCGTCGTAATCCAAGAAAATAATAAAAGCATAACCCAAGATGAGAGTGAAATATCCAAATTACAGTTTACAGTGTCTCTGAAAAGAGCCGAGCTCAGCAGATACCAACAGCGCGCTAAAGATGAAAAGACTGAAGCCCTTATTATGGAACTCAACGGGCAAATTCGTACTCTTGAATATTCCATTCGTAGCAAGCAAAACAAAATTGATAATTTACGCAGTAAAAATCGCGAAATCGGGCTTGAGGTTGTGCAACTCGAGCGCTGATTTTCCAGTTCCACATTGAAACAAAATCATAACACCCTGTTAGCATTTTTTGTTACTTCGACTTTTAATTAACATTTATTGTACGTCTCAGAGTGGGGCGTATTTTAATAAAACCAAGTAGTTTCAATAGCTTGTATGGCTTTTCGGTTTAGGCATGCCATTAGCATACTAAAGTGTAAAAGGAAGGTTTTATGAAAAAATTAATACTTATTATATCTAAGCTAGCCTTAATTTTGGCTATGGGTTTGATGGGTGCTAGTTGTTCTAAATCAAACTCCAATTCTTCTGGTGCTGTTGCTAATCCAACAGGTGCGGTTGGGCCGGCTCCGGTTGTGATTGATCCAATTGGGCCAGGTTCCCCTGGTGACCCGAATGCATTTGGATTAGGCGCTACAGTTGATCTGATAACTACTAATGACAAAATGCGGGCTTACACAACAATTCCAGGAAGTTTAACTGCAGTAAATAATCCTACAAATATCAAGATCAATTTAAATTTAGCGCAATCAGAGTCTGGTCGTTATGGTGGAGCTATTGCAATAACCTATACAGACAATGGGCAGCAACATTCTGGAGTTTTCAGAGCAGGAATGGGACGAAATCAAACTATTTCCGGCGGTTATGACAACAATGAATTAGAAGCCAAGTATAACTATTGGTTTACTTTTGAAAACCGACTTGTATTTACGGCTTTTTATGAGGATTCTTATGGCGCTATCGTAATCAGTCTAACTCCCGAGACCGGGGTTGAAAACGCCAATGATGCTGAACCTTTGAATGTAAAATATAAAGGAGAGGTTTATTTCAGAAACTTTAGGACTGAGAAAACGACCCCCTACCGTTCTTGCTGGTTTATTTATACCGGTTTAAATGGCCATGATTGCAGATCTGGCGTAATAGAAGCCAAGGTAGGGCTGGCCCCGGGCAGCGGCGCAGGTTATACACTCCTTGGAACTTTTACAAATGTAGTAATTAAGCAAGCTTTTAATATAAATTAAAGATAATATAACGAATTGAAAAACGGAGAATTTTATGAAAAACAACAATATACCAGAACTAGTTAAAGGAATTTTAACGGTTGCTATATTATCAACTCTATTGATTGCTTGTGGTAAAAAAAATGACCAGACTTTACCAGTAAATGCCTTCACGCAGAGTTGTGCTGGTCCTGAGTGTCAAACTATCTCAGGATTTCCATTTTTCTCAGCTCAGACACGGGCTTATCAGCAAGGTCAATACTATAGTAATTCAGCTGTGATGTCTGTTAATTGGAGTTTTTCTGGCCAGAATATAAATGGGCAAGGGCAAGGGCAGCAATATAATCAGTACGCATCTCCTGCTATGAACTATGTAGGTAAAGTAAGTGCAGCCGGTAGTGTAACAGTTTCTGGTTTATTAAACTTAGGATTCTGTCCTCAGGTTCCAGCGGGAACTTATAACTTAACAACTCAAACAGTGGGTCAGTGGTCTAACGGACAAATTTCTGGTTTAAGAATGTTTATTTCAGGTAGTTCAATAACGATGACGGCTAGCTTAAGTCAGGCGCAGGCTTCTGAGTATAGTTATGGCTATGGTTATCAATCTGGTGTCTCTAACAGCCGTATTTATGGTAACTTGATCATCGAACAGGTTAACGGTTACTACTGTCAGGGTGCGCAGTTCTACTTGAACTAATTTTTTTTAACTAATTAATTAAACTAATATAGCTTGTGTAATCTAGTTTTAGACTAGATCATTAGGCTATCTATATGAATAACACTCTTTGGATAGACTTCTTTGATGATTTACAAAATGTTAGAGGCCGTGCGCTCAACACGGTTATGGCCTATCGGCGGGATCTTGAACTTTATAGGAAATTCAGCGGCCAAAATAAACGGATGATCGAGTTTTTTGATTTTATGAAAACCGAAGGGCTTTCTACTCGCTCACAGGCGCGGGTTATCAGCAGTGTCA
>JBBTEQ010000108.1:0-8565 GCA_038042235.1 Bdellovibrionota bacterium
CAGCAGATCACTTAATTTTTCGCTAATATCATAGCGTAAAGCCATGACCGCCGCTAACGTAAGCCAAGGCGCTGCAATGGATTCAAACATGGGGCGAGTCAGCGCAAATGGTGCCGCAAAATAAAAGGTCAAAATAAACAGTAAAAAATTAGTTTCTTCTGACTTTAAGTTGTTTATCTTTGCGTATTTTAAAAAGCCAAAAATGAGAAGAACTATACTCAAAACACCTAGCACAAAAATAACACTGCGATACTGCCAATAGGGCGAGACTATTCCCAAACCTAAAGCTGCTTGCGCGACTGCGTGCATCGGTAGCAGCTGCAGAGGAGATTTAACATCATCCGCAGCAACTAAAGTTGTTATTGCCGAGCTCTGAGCCGGAATGTAGCGAGTGATACCTACCCAATATTCATCCAAAGCCATAAAACCATCATTCACTAGTAAAACTAGAAAATAGACAAAGGATGTTAAAATTAGACTAAATACTCCATAATGCTTGGTGCCCATATAATAAGTTTACGCAAATCAAATAATGAAGCAATATATTATTGCTGAGTTGATGGTCCTAAAGTCAGGAGAATTATTTTGTATCACGGCGAAAAGTTTAACGGCATTTCACACTTGTTCGGTGCCTTACTGGCCTGTGTCGGTGCTTCCTTGTTGTTAATTGTTGCAATAGACAAAGGAGATATATTTAAAATTGTCGGATTCAGCGTTTACGGCATGATGATGGTATCTTTATATTTGATTTCAACAATTTATCATAGCTCAAAAGGCAAAGTTAAAAACATTTTCCGGCAATTGGACTACATTTCGATTTATTTAGCTATTGCCGGCAGTTACACACCATTCACAATTATCGTTTTAAATGGTTTTTTGGGGTGGCTATTGTTCGGTACAATATGGGCTCTTGCTTTGATTGGTATTATACAAGAAATTCTCATTGGTAAAAAAACTCGAAAATACTCTATATTTATTTATATTTTAATGGGCTGGCTTGCTATCATTGCAGTCAAACCATTACTCAGCTCGCTCTCTATTGCTGGGCTTTTATGGCTCATCGGTGGTGGACTATTTTATACTTTCGGAGTCGGCTTCTACTTACTAGATGAAAAATACAAACACTTCCACGGTTATTGGCACTTATGTGTACTTGGTGGAAGTATCTGTCACTTTATATGTCTCTATTGGTTTGTTGCTTAGATCTACGAAACTAACAGCTACAGAATTACTCTAACCAAATTCTTTGTAAAACATTTCCATCACATTTACCGGTGAATGCATGGCTTGAAACTCTTTGTTTGGGCGCATTCTCTAGATATCTTCTGATACCTGGAATATTCACTTCGACCATATTTTTAATTGAAGTCGCATCAGGGCTATGACTGAAACCCAATTCAAATAATAAAGACCAAATGCCATGCTTCCAGTAGGCGTAATCTTCAAATGTACCATCTGCCGCATACAGAACTTCAGTACTATTTCCAACTCGGTAATGACTTTCCTTAGTCGCATCATTTGCAAGTTCAATATATTTAGCATCGTACGGAGTTGATAAGTCACGCGTTGATATGCCCCAAGGGTAAACCACAGCTGGAAAATAAGTATGCAATGTAGCCGAAATCTGGATATTTTTAGTTTCTAAAAGATCCGACAAGGCCTTAGTTGATTTTAAATTAAATGAAGCTCCAGATTTACAAGGGCTCGTGTAATCACGATTTGAATCATGCGAACCAGAAACTCCAGTTTCATTTCGACGAAACTTATTGTAACCAGAAATATTTAGAACTGGAACAACATATACAGTTTGGCCCGCAACCGGATTTTTAGCCAAACTATCTGCCACGCCCAACGCGACCGCAGTAGAACCATACTCGTTACCATGGTGAGTGCCGACAACCAATGAACCCACCTCGCCATTACCTATTTGTAAAGCCTGGATCGGAACTCCTTGATCGTTTACTCCTATAGATATAACTTTTGCATTTGCCGGATTCTGCTGGGCAATTTGCTGAATGGTTGACACCACCTTGTCGTAGTTAGTCACACTAGGAGCTGCAAATAAAAACATTGAAATAATGGCGTCAAACATACTGTTCACCTTCTGCGAATCCCTTCGCGTAAAAAACATTCTACCAATTTAGATATAGGTATTTCTTACAGCTATTCTTTCAAGGGGCACCAAAGACTAGCAAGTACTGATTTGGGAATCTGATTGCCCCTAGACCAAGGTCCGTGTTTAATAATCACACTCGCGAACAAAAAACTCTTTTTTGCAAAACTGATTTATAGGTCGCTCAGTTTTATCACCCCACTCTGCATTAACATTACATCTTCTGCGATAGCACTTGCCGTCTTCCAGCTGCCAGTAACATTGATCTTTTTGGCCAAATGGTTTTTTACATAAAAACGAATCTTCGTACTGTTTTCTCTTCTTCTTTTTATTAATTTCTTTTTGCAATAATAATTTTTGCTTTTTCTGTTCTTCAATTTGGTTGTTTTTTTCTGCTTTAATAAATGCGCTTTGGTCAAATTTCTGAACTTCATCAATAGAACCCTTTGGAACTTTCCGATTATTCAGTAAATAATCGTACTTTATACCAAGACTATCGTCGGACAAAACGCCGACAAACTTAACACTTTGGCCTGCCTTTAACACAACAGTTTTTTCGAATGCAAAGAACCCTACAGGCAAGGCGCCATCAATGACTTTGATTTCTACGCTGGGTTCTTTCATATTAAGGCTAATAATAAAATCTGCTATTGTGGTCGTTTTTAGATCAAAAAAGGGTGTTTTTAATACCAGCACTTGGCTATTCTTAAGCGAGCTTCTGTGCTTAGTAGAAAATCGAATTTGCCCATCTAAAATATAAAAATCAATGACAAAACCCAATTCATCTGAAAACTCTAACACCTGAATTTTAGAGTTTGGATAAACTACAATTTGGTCAAAATTATTGAGCTTAAACTCAAGCTGATCTTCATTAGCTGCTACCACAGCAAATGGCGACTTTAAAAGCAGATTTTTTTTTAACTCTGCTTGCTTTTTGTTTTCAAAAACGACTATCGGAGTATGTTTCCAATCTGTCACCTCAGGAAAAGAAAGCACTTTTATATTTATGCCGATAGTAATCAGCGCAGCTAAAAATACTAACTTTCTCATAGTTTTCTCGTTTCAAGTTCGCGCAGCTTCGCCCATTTTAAAAAAACCGAGTAGCCTGCACTGTAAGCAATAATATAGCCCGGCCATGCGTCCATAAAGCCTAGTTTTAAAAAATAACACTCTATAAATTTGACCATAGGTTTAGTAAAAAAATGAAACCAAGAAAAATT
The DNA here is from genome assembly GCA_038042235.1 of Bdellovibrionota bacterium. Classification (GTDB taxonomy): domain Bacteria; phylum Bdellovibrionota; class Bdellovibrionia; order Bdellovibrionales; family Bdellovibrionaceae; genus Pseudobdellovibrio. The sequence goes on from JBBTEQ010000108.1 coordinate 3,334, forward strand.
TTTACCTTCATTAAACATCACTTCTGCCTGTAAACTTGAATAACGATTATTGGTTTGCACCTGATGTTCAATATTTTTAAATACGTAGTGATTCATACAAGATACAAGATTTTCATAATTTTTAGCTTCTACTTTTTCATGAACCATAGCCTCGTTCCAATTATGAAGCTTCTTATTAAACAAACGCGCCTGATAGTCAGGAAACCAGCCACCATGTTTAATTGGCCTTCCCAAATAAAAAGAAAGACGCGGAATTCTATAAACGCAATCGGGTTTTAAAATATTAATTTTGTTACGAATCTCGATCTGTAGTGAGTCACTCACCTCTTCGTCGCAATCAAGTGATAAAACCCAGTCAAACCTGGCCTGCTCAATGGCCATTTTCTTAGTTTTACCAAAGCCGAACCACTGGCCTTTAATCACATTTGCGCCCATTCTCTTAGCAATATCGAGGGTTTGATCAGTAGAGCCCGAATCATACACAATAATATCTTGCGCCCAACTGACTGATGCCAAAGCTCGCTGAATATTATTCTGCTCATTTAAAGAGATCAAAACCACACTTATAGGAATTTTTTGCTGAGCTGATTCTTGAACAGATTCTTGGGCTGGTTCTTTAATTTTATTCACTATTTTATGTCACAACCTTTCATCTTTGTTGTCAAACCAAAGTCAAGCTAGGTAACATATTAGTATGAAAAATTATAAAAATTTAAATATGAAATATTATCTAAGCATCTTCTGCAGCTTATTTCTGATGTCGCAAACCAGTTTTGCCTATTTATCACTAAGCGAGACCGCTGAGCTTATTAAAAAAGATCATTATCGCGTGGGGGTTGCTACGCAATTGCTACTGACTAATGGTAGTGGGACCAATTACGGAGCTTTTTTTGATATGCCTGTCGACGATGAAATGAACGCCCGCTTTACATTAGGAACTGGCACCACAAGTTTTTGGACTTCAGGCTCAATTAAGTGGGTACCTTACCCTGACTACAAACAACAGCCAGCCATCGGTATTCGCGGAGCCATTTTTTACGCTCGTGATGCCACGCAAAATTTTTATGACCTTCAGGTAACACCTATTATCAGCAAAATTGTCGACTCACAGTGGGGTAAACTGAATCCCTATGTCGGTTTACCCATTACTCTGATCTATAGTACCGCCAAAGCCGTTACGGCTATGCAATTTGTAATTGGCACCGAGTGGATCGATAAACCCAGTTTTCAGGTCGGAGCCGAGTTTGGTTTAAACTTATCAAACTCTTCATCTGTAATAACAATGCATGTAAACTTCCCATTTGATGGAAATATAGGATTCAGGCAATAACTTATGCTTAATTGGCTTTTTGGCTCCACCTCAAGCGGCGCCGATATTTATGTAGATCTGGGTACCGCTAATACTCTGATTGCAGTTAAAAACAAGGGCATTGTTCTCAACGAACCAAGTCAGGTGATGGTCACTGAAACCAATCTCAAAAAACGCAAAATACTTGGCATTGGTCATGAGGGCGTCGAGATTGCAAAAAAAAATCCAGGCCACATCATCACCATCAAGCCTGTTCGAGATGGAGTTATTGCCGACTTCGATGCTACACGCTCCATGCTTCAATATTTTTTAGCTAAAGTTTTAAAGAAAAACTCGTTAACTAGGCCCGCCGTCGTTGTGTCCCTTCCGTATGGTGTTACCGAAGTTGAAAAAAAAGCGGTTATTGAAGCTTGTCGTTCCGCCGGGGCCAGCAAAACCTACCTCATAGATGAGCCTATGGCGGCAGCCATCGGAGCCAATCTTCCAGTTAAAGAAGCCTCGGGGCAAATGATCATTGATATCGGTGGCGGTACAACTGAAATTGCGGTTATTGCACTTGCGGATATTGTTTACTGCGAACCTCTTAAAATTGGCGGACACAAACTTGACGAAGCCATCATCCGCTATATGAAGGATTTTAAAAACCTAATTATAAGTGAAGACTCTGCGGAATTTCTTAAAATTAATTTAGGCACGGCTCTGCCAAAAAAAAATATAATCTCACTTGAAATTGAAGGTCGTGATCTCAGTTCCGGATTTCCTCGTAAACAAATTGTATCCTCTGAAGAAATCGGCACAGCTTTGGCCGACTCAATTCAACAAATCGTACACGGAATTTTAACAGCACTCGAAAACACTCCGCCTGAATTGGTGTCCGATATTATTGGAAATGGTATTGTTCTAGCAGGGGGTGGAGCTTTAATTAAAGAATTATCGGCCAAAATTGAAGCTGAGGTTAGAATTCCGGTTCGTATTGCTGAAAACCCGCTTACAGCAATTGCCCTTGGCGGAGAAATAGTTCTAGCCGATCCGGAGCTCCTTGATAAAATTCAACTGGAAGTTTAGGATTGATCATGCAAAGCCAAACACAAACAGCAAGCCAAGCTAAACGCCAAATAGTTATAACCTGTGCGTTACCCTATGCCAATGGGCCCATTCACCTTGGTCATATGCTCGAACACATCGAGGCTGATATTTATTCTAGATTTCAAAAAATGCAAGGACATGAATGTATTTTCATTTGCGCTGACGATACTCACGGCACTCCCATCATGGTGAAAGCCCGTGAACTAAAAATCACTCCTGAACAACTGATTGAAAAATCATTTAAAGACCATACTCAGGACTTTGCAGACTTTGCCATCAGTTTTGATCACTATGGGTCTACCAATTCGGCTGAAAACAAAAAACTCTGTGAGCTTTTTTACCAGCGCATGAAGGCAAAAAACCACACTCACAAAAAATCTATAGAACAACTCTACTGTGATCATGACAAAATGTTTCTACCCGATCGCTTTGTAAAGGGCACCTGCCCAAAATGTAAGACTGCAGACCAATATGGCGATTCCTGCGATGCTTGTAGTGCCACCTATTCCCCACAAGATTTAATAAATCCCGGCTGCTCCTTATGTGGAACAGCTCCGATTAAAAAATCTTCTGATCACATTTTTTTTAAACTCAATACTTTTAAATCTTATTTACAAGAATGGCTTCCCCAACATAGTGCACCTGAAGTTTCAAAAAAAATGCTCGAGTGGTTTAATGAAGATCTACGAGACTGGGACATTTCACGTGATAATCCTTATTTCGGTTTTGAAATTCCCGGTGAATCAGGTAAGTTTTTTTACGTCTGGGTTGATGCCCCAATGGGTTATTTATCATCACTCGATCAATGGGCTCAAAAAAACAATCGCCAACTTGAAGAATTCTGGTCGGAAAAATCTAAAACTGAAATTTATCACTTCATTGGTAAAGACATTGTTTACTTTCACACTCTTTTTTGGCCGGCCCTCTTAAAAAGCGCCGATTTTAAAACCCCGACTCATATTAATGTTCATGGTCATGTTATGGTTAATGGCGAAAAAATGAGTAAGTCGAAGGGAACTTTTATATCCACGCGTATTTATCTGAATCATCTGGATCCACAATTTCTTCGATACTATTATGCCACAAAAATTAATGGTAGCATTGATGATTTAGACCTCAGTATGAACGACTTCACCTCTCGGGTTAATTCTGATCTGATAGGTAAAATTGTTAATCTGGCATCTCGCGGTGCTCAGATGTTAAGTAAAAAAATGGATGGCATCATGAGCACTCCTGATGCTGAAGGTGAAGTTCTATTAAAACAAATTTCAGCTCAATCAGATTTAATTCTAAAATATTATGATACGCGCGATTTCGCTAAAGCCACGACTTCAATTCGTGAGTTAGCCGAAATTACTAATAAGTACTTTGATGACAAAGCTCCTTGGAAAACAATCGACACCGATCCTGCTGCAACTAAAAAAGTTTTAACCACCACATTAAATGCTTTTAGAAAGATCGCGATTTTCTTGAAACCTGTTTTACCAAAAATGGCCAGCGACGTAGAAAAACTATTAAATGAACCTGCCTACGTTTGGAATGATCACAGTAAAAATTTAGTAAATCATAAAATAAATGATTACGTCCACTTGGCGGGCCGCGTGGACCCCGACAAAGTTAACGCCATGATTGAAGAACAAAAACAATTTTATGCAGCGACTGAAAAACCAAAAGCAACTAAGGCTGCTGATCCAACTAAGGCCATAAGCATGACAACATCAACCGAAATCGAATTTGATGATTTTGCAAAAATTGATTTACGAATTGCAAAAATTATCGAAGCTGAAGAAATCAAAGAAGCTGATAAACTATTACGACTTAAAGTCGAACTTGAACCCGGAGTCACCAAGCAAATCATCGCCGGAATTAAATCAGCTTATTCACCCGAAAAATTATTGGGTCGCAAAGTTTTAATTTGCGCCAATTTGAAACCCCGTAAAATGAAATTTGGTATCAGCGAAGGCATGGTTTTAGCTGCCGGTGACGGCGGAGCTGACCTGTTTATTCTTTCGCCGGATGAAGGCGCAAAAGTCGGAGCCAAAGTTAAATAGGTAGCTGGCACCTTATGACACAGTTAATCTAAAGGTGCCAGCTACCTTTAAAATGAAAGTGAATTATGAGCAAAGCTAAAGTCGAAGAAATTTACAGACTTTTTGAAGGTTTAGAAAAAGACTCTCAGGATGCGCTGTTCGACAACCAACTACTTGAGCATTTAATCAAATGTATTTCAGAACTTGAAAGCTCCGCAGATCCAATTTTACAGAAACTCGCAAAATATCAACATCATCTAACAACAAACATGACTCTTCGACATTTTTCGACCATCGCTGTACCCTTTGAAAGATATCTAAAAAAATCTATTCAAGATGACGATTTTTTGGTTTCAACAACAGATCGAGATCATCTGGTGGCAAAACGCGTTCCCTTACATTTTGTTATAGATAATATGCGTTCTGCCTTTAACGTAGGTTCAATTTTTAGAACTGCCGATACGCTGGGGGCGCAAAAAATCTGGTTAACTGGGTACACTCCAACGCCTCACCAATTACAGGTTGAAAAAGCGGCCTTGGGCGCAACCTTAATTATTGACTGGCAAACTTGTAGTTTTAAAGAGGCCATAGAAAATCTCAAAAAAAATAATTATTATGTTACGGCTCTTGAGACCTCGGCAAAGGCACTCGATATCTCCTATCCCTTTGCCGAAAAAAAACCTGTGGCCTTTGTTATCGGAAATGAGAGATTTGGTTTAGAAAAAGATCAACTGGCACTTTGTGATGAAATCCGAAGAATCCCTGTTTTTGGAATTAAAAACTCACTCAATGCCGCTACAGCTGCCG
>JBBTEQ010000109.1:0-6643 GCA_038042235.1 Bdellovibrionota bacterium
CTGTCAATACTCGAGCCCTAATCAACGTACCTGTTTCAATCAGCTACAATCCTAGTACTCCGCTTACGCCCGCAGAACTCAGTACTTTTGTGCCAGTCACCTTACAAGCAGGATCACAAACCTTAACTCAAAGTGTTTCGATTGCAAATTTAGTAGCTAATGGCGGCAGCATGACGTTACCATTTAATGTGACCTTTCAACCAATAGATGTGGGGCTTAAAACTTTGATCGCAACAGTGAACGCAGGCCAGCAGTTTACAGAGAGTAATTTCGCAAATAATTCTACGCAACTAGAAGTGCATGTGGTTAATAATAAATATAAAATTCTGAAAGAAGTTCGCATCGGTCAATTATTATATAATGAAAGTGCATTAGAAAATCCAATTAATATTGAGCCAAATAATTCTAATATCTGTTCAAAGAACAAAATTGACCCTTTAGCACTAGTTAATCTTAAATGTGTAAAAACAAATGCTCTTGGTTTTGATGAACCAGTCGAAGACTGCGTGATCAAGGCTCAGCTAAGTCTTAATGAAAATGCTTATCCACACGAGCATAGAGTTCCTGACCCTAAAACTGGGATTATTCCACATGACCCAAGCACTCGGCCAAAAGGCACCCTAACACCAAATTCTAGCAGTCAATTTTTAGCGATACCACTGAATGGCAGAAATATAACTTATACGGCTTCTGAGTTTGCTGGAATATATCATATAGACTTTCATGCGATAGATCCAGAAGGTCAACCAATTGACGTAGAGTCGATTCAATTTAGAACAAAAATTAAAGAGAATCTTATTCCGTTAGACAGTCTGCAGGAGTTTTTAAATATAGTTAATGTTTTTAAACACCCTGAAGACGGCTACTTTGCAACGTCAGTAATGATCTCAAAATTAAGAGATGCTTTTACTAGTTACTTTGCAGCATTAAGCTTGGTACCAAATATTTTACCAAGCGCCATAACGCCAATAAATTCTGAAGCTACAAGTTTATCTTGGGGTGGCAGATTTGATGTTGCTGGTAACTGGACTGGTTCACATAATTGCCACCGCGAAGGCGAAGAAATGGATATTAGCTTAAGTAATTTTAATGGAGCATTTGGGGGAAAAAAGCGGGAATTGTTAAATGAAAGTTTAATTGATGATGATATATTTTATTATCCAGTTTCGTATGAATCCCCGAACCCAACGCCAACTGATCCCGCTGTAACCCATTGGCACATTAGATTAAGAAAATAAATAGGAGCGCAAGATGAAGTATTTAATAGTAGGTCTAACATTTTTTCAGTTACAAGTAGCAATGGCTGCAACAATCAAATGTCCAACCCCACCAACTGCAATTAATCCCGAGATCGTGGCAAAGGACAGTTTTGATAAAAAAACTGGTCTATATAAATATCAATACACAATTTATAATAAAGCAGATGTCAAAGTTCCAATTCGACAAGTAGCCATTAAAATATACAAACCAGTTGAAAATATTAAGTCACCACAATTTTGGAAATCAAAAGGTTATATTGAAGATAAAAATAAAATATTTTGGAATAACTCTTCATTAACCCCCAAGTTAATCGAGTCTGGGCAATCTCTATCCGGTTTTGAATTCACTTCGTCAGATCCCCCAGGTTTAGTAAGATTTTACGCCTATGGTAAACCCGACGGGCTACCAACCGCAGTACTCGATACAGAAGAAGAAGGCGAAGTAGACGTTGTCTGCCCAGGCTTTTTCTACGATGGTGATGCCAGTGATGTGACCTTAGTTACCACCGGCCCACTCCCCCCAAATCAAGTCGACGTTAAACTGCGTATGCGAAAATTAAAAGATAAAAAATGGCAAGGCAAACACAATGACGAAGCTAAGCTTGAAGTGTCGCCCTTAGATACAGACAAAGTGCAGGTAATACTTTTTGACGATAAAAACATCGACACCTCTAAAATTAATTTAAGCTCATTAGAATTCGGGTTCGGAAAAGCTAAGCCAACTAAAACCTATTTTCTAAAAGATTTTAATGACGATTGCGACGATGAAATCAAAGAGCATGTAAAAAAACACAAAGCCAGTCATTTAGTTATGGAGTTTAATTTAGTAGATGTAGATGTTCGCTGTGATGTGGATAGAGTGCTCTACTTAACCGGAAAAATAGACTCGCGAAATTTATTCGGCGCGGTGAAAATTAAGCACTCAATTTGTGATAAGAAAACATTTTATAAAAAAGAAAAAAAATCTAATGATCACAGTAAAAAACATGAACATTAAACTTGAGTAGCTCCACACTTTCTATCGATTACGATGAGTTTTAATTCGGTAGCGACTATTAAGGGTAACTGGTATCTGGTTTTCGAATAATGCGCAGCAACAAACACCCCGTTCAAATAAAAAAACTTGAGCTCTAAGTTGAGTTCGTTCACCCTTGGCACATAAATATGATGAACCTTAAAGATAAGAAGTTTTTTGTTACCGGCGGAAGCCGTGGCATAGGTGCTGGGATTGTAAAAACTCTGGCAGAACATGGTGCCCAGGTGGCATTTACTTATTCAACTAATGAAGCCAAAGCCCAGGATCTACTTAAATCTTTACCTGGTTCAGGTCATCATTGTTTTCAGCTTGATGTTTCAAACTCTGAGTCTATTGAGAGTGTAGTGGCGCAAGTGATTAAAATTTGGCCCGAAATTGATGGTGTTGTAAATAATGCCGGTATTACTAAAGATCAGCTTTTATTGCGAATGAAGTCTGAAGATTTTGATCAGGTTCTTCAAACTAACTTAAGTGGTGTGTTTAAAGTCACCAAAGCCTTTAGTAAATCTATGTTGAAAGCACGCAAGGGCTCTTTTGTTAATATTTCTTCAATTATTGGTTCAACTGGCAATGCCGGACAAACAAATTATGCTGCAAGTAAGGGCGGTTTAGAGGCCTTTACTAAGTCTGTTGCTATTGAACTTGCCTCTCGCGGTATAAGAGCTAATTGCGTGGCTCCTGGGTATATAAAGAGTGATATGACAGAGGCCTTAACAGCTGAGCAACAAAATAGTTTTAATGAAAAAATACCCTTAGGGCGAGTTGGAGAGGCTAAAGAAGTGGCTGATGCCGTTGCTTTTCTGCTGAGTGATGCAGCTTCCTATATTACCGGGCAAACACTGCATGTTAATGGTGGGATGTATTTAGCATAAAAATAGTAGACTACGATGCAATTTGTAATTTAAAAGTAACTATTAAAAGTTAAGAATAAAGAAAAAGGAGACTTAAATGTCAATCAGCGCAAAGGTAAAAGATATTATTGTAGAACAACTTGGAGTAGACCCTGAAAAAGTAAAAGCAGAAGCTTCTTTTATTGATGATTTAGGTGCGGACAGTCTTGATATCGTTGAATTAGTTATGGCGATGGAAGAAGAATTTGATCTTGAAATTCCTGATGAAGATGCTGAAAAGCTGAAATCTGTTAATGATGTACAAAGCTACCTCACATCAAAAGGTAAAGTTTAATCTTTGGCTATGTCCACCTTAAGACCTAATGGCCAAAAAAGAGTGGTCATCACAGGTGTTGGAGCCGTAACTCCTATCGGAAATACGCTCGAACAATCATGGCAAGCGGCCTTACATGGAAAATCTGGAATTTCAAATATCACCAGATTTGATACCACAAATTACGATGTTAAAATCGGCGGCGAAATAAAAAATTTCGCCGCCGATTTATATATTGATAAAAAAGAACAAAAAAAAATGGATCTTTTTATTCAATATTCGTTAGCGGCAACTAAAATGGCTTTTGATCAATCCGGCCTTAAAATCACCGAGCAAAATGCTTCGCGTACCGGTGTATTTGTAGGTTGTGGTATGGGTGGTTTACCCATAATTGAAGAACAGCATAGTAAAATATTGACCAAAGGCCCCTCAAGAGTTTCGCCTTTTTTTATTCCTTCGATTATTTCAAATTTAGCTCCGGGATGGATTTCTATTATCTACGGAATTAAAGGCCCTAGTTTTGCGGTGACTTCCGCATGTGCTTCGGGCGTGCACTCTCTAGGTGAGGCCTACAATTATATTCGCTTTGGCTTATGCGATCAAATGGTTGCTGGTGGAGCAGAAGCGACAATTTCAACAACGGCCCTTGCGGGTTTTAGTAATATGCGTGCTCTTTCAAGTCGTAACGACTCCCCGGCTGAGGCTTCTCGCCCATGGGATAAAGACCGTGATGGTTTTGTAATGGGTGAAGGTGCTGCGAGCTTTATTTTAGAATCTCTTGATGCGGCATCAGCCCGTGGCGCGAATATTCTTTGCGAGATTACGGGATATGGAACATCGAGTGATGCCTATCATATAACGTCTCCAGATCCTGAGGGATCAGGATTTGTTTCAGCTATGCAAGTGGCCTTAAATGATTCCAGATTAAATGCCACTGATATTCAATATGTAAACGCTCATGGCACCAGTACTCCCATGGGAGACCCTCTTGAATCAAATGCAGTAAAAAAAGTTATGAAAGATCATGCAAAAAAAGTCTGGATATCTTCAACTAAATCTATGACTGGACACTTATTGGGTGCGGCCGGAGCTGTAGAATCGGCATTTTGTGTTATGACTTTGTTAGACCAAAAAGTGGCTCCTACTATAAATTTAAATCAGCCTAGTGAGGATTGTGATCTAGATTATGTTCCAAATAAGGCCCGTGAAGGCAAAATTATAAATATACTTAATAATTCTTTTGGTTTTGGCGGTACTAATTCTTGTCTTATTTTTTCAAAATTTGAGGCCTAAATGAAAATCTTTATTGCTGCCGATCACGCAGGTATTGAACTTAAGAATAAATTAGTGGCCGCTTTAAAAAAAGAAAATCAGGTTGAAGATTTGGGTCCTTATTCTTCTGAATCGGTGGATTATCCGGATTTCGCAGATCAGGTCTGTAAAAAATTGAAGACCAATGAGACTGATGCCGAATTAGCCGAGTTCGGTATTTTAATTTGTGGTTCGGCACAAGGTATGGCAATGCGAGCCAACAAATTTTCTAATATCAGAGCCGCACTGGTTTGGAATGATGAAAGCGTAAAACTTGCTAGAGAACATAACAATGCGAACATAATTTGCATTGGATCTAGGTTTTATGATTTTGAAACTGCTTTAAGATGGATCAACTTCTTTAAAAATACATCTTTTGCACAAGGTCGGCATCAAACTCGGGTTGCTAAAGTCTCAAGAGCTACTTCATAATAACTCAATGAATATCACAAATCATTCGCTACAAGATGATCCTGAAATATTTAAATTAATACAACAAGAAGCCATCAGACAAAGCGAGGGATTAGAAATGATCGCCTCAGAAAATTACACTTCACTTTCGGTTATGCAAGCTCAAGGCTCTATTCTTACCAATAAATATGCCGAAGGTTACCCCTTCAAGCGCTATTATGGCGGTTGTCATTTTGTAGATGGAGTTGAGACTCTGGCTATCGAGCGCGCTAAAAAATTGTTTTCAGTGAAGTACGCTAACGTGCAACCACATGCGGGCTCACAGGCCAATATGGCAGTTTACTTAGCGGCGCTTAAGGCCGGAGAAACTATTTTGGGAATGGATCTTTCGCACGGTGGGCATTTAACTCATGGAAGTCCGGTTAATTTTAGTGGCTTATTATTTAAAGTTGCTTCTTACAAATTAGATGAAAGCACTGGTTTATTAAATTATGACACTATTCGTAAAACCGCGCTTGAAACAAAACCTAAATTAATTATCGCCGGTTACAGTGCCTACCCAAGATTTTTAGATTTTATTAAATTCAGAGAAATCGCAACTGAGGTTGGAGCTGAGTTGTTAGTCGATATGGCTCACTTTGCAGGCCTGGTGGCTACCGGCCATCACTCCTCACCTATTCCTTATGCAGATTATATTACCTCAACAACACATAAAACCTTACGTGGACCACGCGGTGGTTTGATTCTGACGAATTCTGAAGAAAAAGCCAAATTAGTTAATTCTAGAATTTTCCCAGGCATTCAGGGGGGCCCGCTTGAACATGTGATTGCAGGTAAAGCCGTTGCATTTGGCGAAGCTTTGCAGCCCGAATTTAAAACCTATATTGACCAGGTTTTAAAAAATGCCAAGGTCCTTGCTGAAAGTTTGAAATCTTTAGGTTTTTCACTCGTAACCGGCGGAACTGATAACCATTTAATGCTGGTCGATCTAAGTCAAAGTAAAGCTTATGAAAATCTAACTGGCAAAATTGCCGAAATCGCATTGGACGAAGCCGGAATCACAGTTAATAAAAATACTGTGCCCAATGAAAAACGTTCGCCCTTTGTTACCAGCGGCATACGTATTGGCACTCCGGCGCTGACCACACGTGGCATGAAAGAAACTGAAATGAAAAAAATTGCCGGCTGGATTAGCCATATTTTAAAAAATCCAGAAGATACCATTCTAAAAAATAAAATCAAAATGGAAGTAAAAGAATTGTGCCAAAGTTTTTCTATTTACTAATTATATTAGCTTTTTTAAATGCCTGCTCAAGCTCTGAAAAGCTAGAGTCTGATTCAGCGTCAGAAGATGACACTCCAGTTGTGGTCGATAAAGTAAACAACTCAATCAAAGTGAATAATCCTACGAAATCTACAAAAAAAATTAATAAACCTTTTTTTGACTGTCCGGTGTGGGAAG
>JBBTEQ010000110.1:0-29712 GCA_038042235.1 Bdellovibrionota bacterium
TTTCAGTGATGTGTGTCGCCATTACCGTAGGTAAATCCACGACGGTGTACCCCGCCATTTCAGCTCGATCACGATTTGTGGGTGAAATCCAAACCGCATCTAAACCGAAAGCCGGCTCTTTAGTTGCTACACCATCAATACGTTCTGATACTTGCCCCGGGTCCATTGCTAAAAGGGCCTCGGGACGCAATAGCCCACCACCAATTTTATTGCCTTTAATCAGCAGTCTATATTCGCCAGGAGCCAACTGTAAATTATCACGAATATGCACGCTTGGAACCACGATACCTAAATCCAAAGCGAATTGCTTTCTTATCGAAGCGATTCTTTCAAGCAAGTCTCCGGATTTCGAAGAATCCACTACATTAATAAGCCCATATCCCACCTCAAGTTCCACCATATCCAGCGGTAGCATGCTTTCAATATTTTCTTTTTTAGGCGCCGTTAGTTCTGCATCTAAACGTTTCTTTTCATTGGTGATCACTTCTTTTTTATACTGTGAAATAATCCAAGCAAATCCGGCAAGCAACCCACCCATTGTTAAAAATGGAACTGCCGGCAAGCCTGGTATCAAGGCCAAAACAGCCAAAACCCCACCGGTAATATAAATAGCACGCGGGTTAACAAATAACTGACTCGTAACTTCTGTGCCCATATTTTCGCCGCTACTGCTGCGAGTAACAATAATACCGGCGGCGGTTGAAATAATAAGTGCTGGAATCTGTGCCAGTAATCCATCACCGATAGTTAACATAGTGTAATATTTTGCAGCGGTTGATAAATCTAAATTTTTCTGCATCACCCCGATCAATAATCCACCCACTATATTGATCACAGTAATAATTATCCCGGCAATAGCATCACCACGTACAAACTTACTGGCACCATCCATTGCCCCGTAAAAATCCGCTTCCTGTTCTATTTCCCGTCTGCGTTTTTTAGCCTCGGCTTCATTAATGGCACCAGCATTTAGTTCGGCATCGATCGACATCTGCTTACCTGGCATTGCATCTAAAGTGAAGCGAGCTGCTACTTCAGCCACGCGGCCAGAACCCTTGGTAATAACTATAAAATTAATCACGACCAAGATTGCAAAAACAATAAACCCGATAACATAATTATTGCCAACAATCACATTGGCAAAAGCCTGAATAACCCCGCCCGCCGCCTGCGTGCCCTCATGACCGTGCGACAGAATCACGCGTGTTGTGGCCACATTCAAGGCTAAACGAAACAAGGTCGTCATTAAAAGTAATGACGGGAAAGAAGTAAAATCCAAGGTACGGGTAACATATATTGAAGTTAATAAAATCAAAAGGCTCAGCGCCAATGAAAAAGTCAGCGCAATATCCAGCATAAATGCCGGCAGCGGAATTATCATCACGCCTATAATCGCTAGCACACCGAACGCAATTAAAAGATCGGTATTTTTTGCGAATCTTTCAAATCTTTTTAAAAACTGAAATACTTCGTCCATAATTACAACTCCCGCTCAGATTGTACTTTTTGCGAATTAGTTTTTCTTTTTTTTCGGCGCAACCGGTAAACATAAGAAAGTACTTCCGCCACGGCGACAAATAATTCTCTTGGAACAATCTGCCCAATCTTAAGTGTTTTAAATATCGTACGCGCTAAAGGTTTATTTTCTATGATCGGGATATTATTGTCCCGCGCAATCTGCTTGATTTTCTCAGCCACCAAATCAGCGCCTTTGGCAATCAATTGAGGTGCTGGCAAATTGTCAGAGTATTTAAGTACAATTGCAATATGCGTTGGATTCGTGATAACCACATCGCCTTTTGGAACCGCCGACATCATTTTACGATTTGCAACTTCACGCTGAATTTTTCTGATCCGAGCTTTAATCATCGGGTCACCCTCGCGAGACTTATGCTCTTCTTTGACTTCTTGTTTTGTCATCATCATTTCTTTTTCAAGCTGCCATCTCTGAAAAAAATAATCGGCTAGAGATAAGACCAGCATAAAAAAACCCGCCGATAAAAAAAGCTTAAAGGTTATAACCCCCAAGTAAGACAAAATCTGTTCCAAACCATAACCCGATAAGTAGGGAATCATGGTGATTTCGGATTTTAAAATTAAATAGACTATCGAACTTATCGCGATAAGTTTCAGAACGGATTTAATTAAGTCTACAAGACCCTTCATAGAAAATATACGCCCCAAGCTGTTCAGTGGATTTAGTTTGTTCAGGTCGGGTTGTAATGCATTTTCATTTTGCAAAAAGCCGGTTTGCATAACCTGAGAAGCCACACCAATGACAAGAGCCACAAAAAATATAGGACTTATAAGCACCAATAATTTATAACCGATGAAAGATAGTGTTTCGGTAATTTTTCCTTCGCGAATTGTTGTAATCAACTCCGGACCCATGGCGCGATTAAATACATCAAACAGATTTTGCAGAAAAAATCTTGAAACGAGATAAAGAGCGCCGGCAGAAACCAAAAAAAACAGAGCGGTACTGAGTTCCCGCGTCATAGCCACTTGACCACGTTTACGGAATTCTTCCCGTCTACCGTCCGTTGCTTGTTCTGTTTTTTCGCCCTGATCTTCAGCCATCTAATCCCTAAATTGTTCTTAGTTAAATTGTTTTTAAAAACCTAAAAAATTCACTCATCGAAAAGTCGACCAAGCCTGACATCTGCATGACTAAAAGCGGAAGACTGATGAATAAAGTAACTAGCCCTATCAATACCGTAACCGAAACTGAGGTGAAAATAACATTAATCTGTGGCACTACTCTGCTTAATAAAGCCATTCCAAGCTGAACAATAATCATTGAAATCATAACCGGAGCCGAAATTTTAATACCGATAATCAAAAAGCTTTGCACTCCGGAAACAAACTCAGACATGGATGCGTAGCCAAAACTCAACTCGGCTACAGGTGTTGACGTAAAACTTTCATGAATACCCGTTATCATTAAATGATGACCATTCAGGGAAAGAAACACCATGGTTGCAATAACAGTATAGAATTGCTCCATGGCATTGCTCAATGAGTCTGTCATCGGATTAAAAACCTGGGCTTGTCCTAGGCCCATAGAAACAGACACAATTTCACCGGCTATTGAAACGGCAAAGAAAAATAATCTGGTTACAAATCCCAGCACTATGCCAACCAAAACCTCACGCCCTGCCAGTAAAAGCAAATCGCTCTGCGATTCACTTAAGCGGACTAAGGCCTCGTTACTAGCCACTGTTTTAAAAGCGACCAACGTAAAAACCAGTGAAATTAAAATTTTTAGTGGGGCCGACAGAGACTGGGAGTTGAATATTGCGGCAGAAACCACGAAGGAAGACATTCGTAGTAATATTAATCCGAACATTAGAATTTGAACTTCATTTAATTGCGAAAAGCTGAACATCAACTAACCTCGTACTATAGTTGCAATATTTTCAAATAAGTTTGTCGTGTAAACGCTTATCGTATCCAGCATCCAAGGCCCGCCAAGTACAATAATAATAGCCACGACAATCATTTTCGGAACAAAAGTTAAGGTGTTTTCATTGATCTGAGTCAACGCTTGAAAAATACTGACAATCAAACCTATTACAAGCGTACCTAACAAAAGGGGAGCCGAAAGCATCGCGAGAGTTTTTAGCGCATCCTGTCCTAGATTTATAACAATTTCCTCACTCATTTAGCATTCCCCTTCGGTACATAAACGAAACCACTAAGTCAAACTTCCAAACTATTTAACCAAAGCTTCGTACCATTGAACCAATAAGTAAGGTCCAGCCGTCAACTAGCACGAACAACATTATTTTAAATGGCAACGAAATGACCGTCGGAGGCACCATCATCATACCCATGGCCATTAAGACACTGGCCGCCAGTATATCGATTATTAAAAATGGAAGAAAAATTATAAAACCAATCATAAATGCAGTCTTCAGTTCAGATACAATAAACGCGGGAACTAAAACGATCGTGGGAACATCAGCTCTAGTTTTTGGCTTTTCGACTTTTGCTAACTTTACAAATAAAGCCAAATCCTGATCGCGAGTTTGAGTGAACATAAAACGTCTTAGCGGCACCAGTGCATTTTCTAAAGCCTGATCCTGGCCAAGATTGCCGCTTAGATACGGTTGCATGGCTTTTTGGTTAATCTCTGTAAAGGCGGGGCCCATAACAAAAAAAGTTAAAAATAAAGATAAGCCGACTAATAATTGATTAGGTGGGAGTTGTTGTACGCCCATAGCCTGTCTTAAAAATGACAAAACAATCAGAATTCTTGTAAACCCGGTCATCATTATCAGTATGGCAGGAGCGAGTGTAAGCACCGTTAGCACCAACACCATTTTAATCGCATTCACAACTTCTGTGGGGCTATCAGATGTTTTAAATCCCATATTTAATGTTGGTAAAGTAACTTGCGCCAAGGCCCAAGTACTGAAAAACAATACAAATACAGGCGCCGACAAAAAAATCAGCTTGCGGATTAATCTCACGAAAATCTCCGCATTGATTTTATTTTTTTGCTGACGGAATCTGTTACTCCGGCAAATGAGAACTCTTCATCAAGTTCTGCCGCCATCATATTTGCTGATTTATCTTTTTGCGCCATAGTGTCGTTTAACGACTCTTTAAAGTTTTTCGGCATTTCTGCTGGAACCTCATCATCAATTAATGAAAGCGATTTAATCATGGAAATATTAGAATCCGTAATCCCCACTAAAATCGACTCTCCCGCCACATGAATAATCGCCAAACTTTTTTTCGGGCCAAGATAGTGCTGGGTTAATACCTTAATCTGCATACTCGATTTATTAATGGTATTTGAAGTTTTGTACTTACGTACATAATAATAACTGGCGCCCAGTAGCGCGATCACAATGAGCCCTGAGGCCAGAGCTTTTGTTGAAGACGAAGAGCTTTCAGCAGTTTTTTTATCAACGGTTATCGAAAGTGGAATTTGATCCTCCGCCAATTTTGCCGGAGCCGCAGTCGGAACTGTAGTTGGAGCCGCAGCCACTTCGCCATATGATAAAACTGATAAGCTTAATACAAATAATGTTACTAAGACTTTTTTCATCATTTTAACTGCTCAATTCTTTCTGTCGGAGAAATAATATCTGTCAGACGCACCCCGAATTTTTCATTGACAACAACGGCTTCGCCGCGGGCAATCAACTTGTCATTTACCAGAACTTCCATCGGTTCACCCGCAAGCTTCGCGAGCTCGATAACAGAACCCTGAGTTAAGTTAAGCAGCTCACTGACCGGCATTTTTGTACGCCCCAGCTCAACCGTAACTTTCAGTGGGATATCCAAAATAAGATTCAGATTTCTATCTTTCACGTTCGATTGCTGAGTTGTAACTTCAGTCGGTTCACTGATTTCGCCTAGCTGATCTACAATTTTATCCATTGGATCGTTTGACATTTTCTCCCCTTATTTTTCGATTTGCCTAGTAATTTGCATGGCCACTGTGCCATGATGCACACCATAGTAGCCTTTAAATTTTTTAATATTCTCAACTTGCACATCAAGCTCACCTGAAGAATCCTGCGTCAGCGGAATAACATCACCGACCTTCATATTCATCAGATCTTTCAACTGTATTTCTGTTTCTCCCAGGTTCACCTTGATATCAACATCGGTTTCAAGTAACTGCTCTTTAATAATTGAAGTCCAAAGCTTTTTATCTGTCTGATCGGACTCGACCTGAAAACCCGTCGAAAGCTTTTGCTTAATCGGCTCTATAGTCGAATAAGGAATAACAATTGAAATAGTTCCAGAGGCCTGCTCAAGCTCGACATCAAATGTTGAAGCAATAACAACATCCGTAGGCGGAACAATACCCACAAATTGCGGATTGATCTCAGTTCTTTGAAATGAACAATCAATTTTTTCAATGCTTGACCACGAAATTTCTAAATCATTAATCGCCAACTCGACCACTTTTTTTACAATCTGCAGCTCGATTGGCGTAAACTCTTTACCATCTAATTTAGCATACGGACGATCCGCTCCACCAAAAAACGAATCAACAAGGGCGTAGGCAAGCTTTGCCTCAACAACAAACAAAGCCGAACCACGCAGGTTATTAAAACGCAGAACGCTCATACATGTAGGTATCGGTAAAGTATTAATAAACTCACCGAATTTTAAAAATTCGGTAGACGTCAAAGTGATGGAAGCAATTTTTCTTAATGAGGCCGAAAGCGAAACCCGAAAAGATCTCATAAATTTTTCATAGATAACTTCAAGCTGAGGCAAACGACCGCGAATAATTCTATCCTGACTGGTTAGGTCGTAGGAAATAACATTTTTATCTAAGTCTCCACCGTTGATACTTTTGACATTGCTGCCACCGCCGCCGCCACCACCGCTGCTGGAGCTACTCGACGACAAATCACCTTCTGTTACTGCCGCTAAAAGTGCATCAACTTCACTTTGCGATAAAATTTGATTCACAGGCGCCCCCTTCGAAAACTTTAGTCTAGTAACTGTTAATTATAAATCAGCTCAGTAAAGTAAACGTTAATAATTTTTCCCTTACTCAAAAACGAATTAATATTATCTTTAATTTCAGTTCTTAAAGCGTCTTTACCTTCTTTAGATGAAACTTCTTCAAAACTTTTACTGGATAATATAATGATAATAAAATCACGTATTTGTGCTTTACGGTTTTCAATTTCCTGAATAACTTCCTGGCCTTTGATTTCAAGCTCCATATTGACCTTTAATACTTTGCGCCCTTTAGAACCGGCCATGTTGACAATAAATGTCTCAAGAGGAATAACTCTTCCAATTTCTTCGCTCGGTTTACTTTCTTCGCCCACCTGGGTCTGAACTTCGCCTTCAATAACGCTTTCGATGCCAGGCTTGGCCTCTTCAATTTTACGACCCTTCCAGATCATAAACCCGACGAAAGCCACGACGAGCATATTGATAACAATCATACCGATCATAAATTGAGGCTTAGATGTCAAAGAAACATTTGCCGGTGCAGGCGTAACCTCCGTCGTTGATGCTTTTTCTTCAGCCAAATTATCCCCCTCAGTAGCAAACACTTAGATGCGTCTTTAAATAACTTTTTTCTACAACTCATTTTATAAAGCAACAGCAGTGCCACATGCACTTTGGTCTGGAGTTCAAAAATTTTCAGCGTCTATGTCAAAAAAACGAATGCTGGCGACCTGGTCTAGGAAATTATAGGCCACAAAGTTGACTAGTCCTGTTAACTTTTTGTCGGTGCCTGGACTAGACTAGGCCGGGTGATATTTTGAGTTTACGAAGCTCAATTAAAAATTTTTCAACTAAAACAGCGTTTCCCGCAATAATGTTTTTTTCAAATGGATTAAATTTATTGCCTGAATATGTTTTTACAATGCCACCAGCCTCTTCAATTAAAAGCTGACCGGCTGCTGTATCCCAGGGTTTTAGATTTTTCTCCCAGAATAGGTCAAAAATTCCTGATGAAACACAGGCCAGATCATAGGCCGCGGCTCCAGCACGACGCACGCCACGAGCTTTATTTACCAAATTCGCAAAAATTTGAATTTGGTCGTTCATCTGTTCTGCCTCTTCTGGAAAAAATCCCGTGGCTAGCAAAGAGTCCTCAAACTCGCTTGTCTGTGAAACAGACATTTTCTTTCCATCACAAAAAGCTCCTTTTCCTCTCTGTGCTGTCCAGGTTTTACCCAGCTTAGGCATATCAATAATTCCTAGCTCCAGCACACCATCGATTTCAAGAGCTAATGAAATGCAAAAAATCGGAAACTGATGAATATAATTGGTCGTTCCATCTAGAGGATCAAGTATCCATCTTGCGCCCTTGTAGTTCTTAACCAATTTCAGATTTTCTAGATGTGCCTGCTCCTCACCCAAAAAACCCACATCTGGGCAGTGCTCATGTAAATAAGTTTGTATGATTTTCTCACACTCGCGGTCCGCCTCACTGACTAGACCCTCTTTTTCTTTTACTTCAATATGGTTAATTTTACCAAAATATCCCAATAAACAGGCTCGCCCCAGCTTAACGGCCTCCAAAGCAGCTTCATACCTAGACTTTTTCATATTTATTTACCTCGAATTGGCATTTTTTTATCTATAGGTTACAATATTAGTTATAGATTAATTAATAATCTTTGTGAGGTCTAGATGAGTCAAAAAACAGATAATATGATCAAGCTGGCGTTAGTTTTTTTTGTTACATTACTTTCTTTTTCAATCGGAACCTACGTAGGTAAAAAGTACTCTGACAATCAACATAAACTGGCTTTACTTGAGCCCAAAAAAGAGACTCCGGTTACAAGCAGTCCTGATGAATTTGCATCAGAAGCCACCCAAATGGGAGACGCTCATGGACTAATTGATGGCGAAAATCTTGCGGAAAATGCAGGGATAACAAGTAATCAGAAACCAGCTGCTTTATCAGATTCTGAAGTCGCTAAAATTGCTGAAGAATTTGCCATCGAAGATGAGCCTACTGAAACATTAGTAGCCACAATCGACCCACAGGAAAAGGATTTAAAAACTATTCCCGAAACTACTCCCACTGCAACAACTACAAAAACTGTGACGAAACCCGTTGCAGTTGCGAAAGCGGTTGCGGCAACGCTTACTAAAGCGGTTCCAAAAGCGAAAGATACTAACCAAAATGTGTTAACTCCTGAAAACCGAATTCCGGCCAGTATCAATCCTAAAAAAGAAGTCATACCATTGCTCTATACCGTGCAAATTGGATCCTACTCAACGCAAACTGAAGCAGAACAAATTACACAAGATCTACAAAGCAAAGGCTTTAAAACAAGCTTCGTACCTGCCAATGTAAATGGGCAAACGTGGTATCGTGTAAATGTAGGCTTATTTGGCACAGTTAAAGAAGCTCAAGAGTATAAAAAAGAATTTCTGATAAAAACAAAACTCACTTCTGCAATCGTACAAAGGGTTTTACAGTAATATTAAGTAATACATAGCCAATGCCTGCGGGCGTCAATAAAGAGATATTTCTCTCGAAAATATCTCTTTTTTTCTGTATTCATTAGGGCTTATGAGCTCTGTAGAAACTCTTACCAATCAATTAAACCCCGAACAAAAAAGAGCTGTCGAAACAATTGATGGGCCCGTTCTTATTTTAGCCGGGGCCGGTTCAGGTAAAACCAGAGTTCTAACTCACCGAATGGCAAATATCATTGCCAAAGGATATGCTTCAGTTGACGAAATTCTTTGCGTTACTTTTACCAATAAAGCGGCCAAAGAAATGGAACATCGTATATTCAAAATACTTTCTGATTTAGGCGTGCCCATAACACGTAATTTATGGGTCAATACATTTCACGCCTTCTGTGTGCGTATTCTACGACTGCATATTGATCTACTTGATTATAAAAAACCATTTACGATCTACGATTCCGGTGATCAGTTGGCCTTGATTAAACGGGTCATGACGGCTCTGAATATCAACGACAAAATGTTTCCGCCAAAAAATTTTCAATCACGAATTAGTAATTCTAAAATGCTGGGGCTAACACCTGATAAGCTCAGGTCCGGTTCAACATCGGTAAAACTAGATCCTAAAACTTTAGAGGTTTATTCGCGCTACGAAGAAGAAATGAAACGTGCTAACGCGGTTGATTTTGATGATTTACTATTAAAAACTTATGAATTATTTCGTATGTATCCTGCAATTTTAGAACAATACCAGAATAAATTCAGATACATCATGGTGGATGAATACCAAGACACCAATCACATTCAGTATTTACTGGTGCAAATGCTGGCCAAAGCTCATCGTAACTTATGTGTTGTAGGAGATGAAGATCAGTCGATCTACTCTTGGCGCGGAGCGGATATCTCGAATATTTTAGATTTTGAAAAAGATTTCAAAGAAGCCGTTATAGTTAAGCTCGAGGAAAATTACCGTTCAACCGCAAATATCGTAACGGCAGCCACAAAATTAATTGCCAATAATACTCAAAGAAAAGAAAAGACACTCTTTACAAACAATGCACAGGGTGCACTGATTCAAATTCGTGAAGAACGCAACGAGTACGACGAAGCCCGCTATGTGGCAAAAACTATTCAGGAGATGATTTCCTCCGGCGAAAGCGAACTCAACAACTACGCCATTTTTTACCGAACCAATGCGCAATCGCGCGTTCTAGAAGAACAACTGCGCACTATTGCACTACCTTACCGACTTATTGGTGGCATACGATTTTATGAACGTGCGGAAGTAAAAGATTTATTATCCTACTTACGACTTTCACAGAACTTCAGAGATGATATGGCACTTAAGCGTATTATCAATGTACCCGCGCGCGGCATTGGCAAAACCACACTTGAAATGCTAGAGGGGCGAGCCAGTGAGCTTAAAATATCTCTTTATGAAGCTGTACAGATTGCAATCAATGATCGAGATTTCAATTCCGGCACGACTTCAAAACTACGAAGATTTTTAGACTTAATCGAGGACCTCGCAGCACAGCAAACTTTGTTTAAGCTTTCTGAGTTTTACTCAATCGTTCTTGAAAAAACTGAATATATTAATGTTTTAAAAAAAGAAGACACCCCTGAAGCTGAAGCCCGCATCGCCAATTTAGAGGAACTGGATAATGCCATAACCCAATTCGAAGAAGAACGTGGTGATGAAGCCACTTTATCAAATTACCTTGAAGAGTTGACACTAGCTTCTGATCTAGATAAAGCCGATAGCACCACCAGCGCCATCACGATGATGACCATGCATATTTCTAAGGGTTTGGAATATCCATTTGTTTTTATTATCGGCTGTGAAGAAAATTTATTCCCCTCTATTCGTGGTGATGAAGAAAAACCAGAGGATTTAGAAGAAGAACGCAGATTGGCTTATGTGGGAATGACCCGCGCCCGCGAAAAACTCTGGATGACTCATACCAAAATCAGACGCGTATGGGGACAAGAACAAATGAATCCGCCCTCACGTTTTTTAAAAGAAATACCGAAAGAATTAACTCACTTTTCTTCAGCAGGCGTAATGACTCAAATGCCACGCTTTATGGCCGGTCGCTTTGATAATAAAAATATGGGCACACAATATAATGAATTCTCTCAAGCCAGTTATGATGACGACTATTCACAAGTCACTCCACAAGTATCAAAAGACAGCGGCTACAATAAAGGCCAGCGTGTGCGCCACCCCACATTTGGTGTTGGCTCCATTTTTTCAACTGAAGGAGCTGGCGATGCACTTAAAATAAGTGTGCTTTTTCAGGACAACACCATCAAAAAATTTGTTGCCAAATATGCCCGACTTGAAAAGGTCTGAGTAAATGCAAAAAACCTTAGGTTTTATTTATGTTCTACTAGCAGGAGTCGGCTTTGGATTTTTAGGTATCTTCGGGCGCCTGGCATTTAACAGCGGCTTAAGTATCGGTGATACTTTTAACTTTTCGTTTTGCACTTTCAAGTATTTTATTATTACTCTGTTTACTGATTTTTAAACCTCAACTTATTAAACTGCCATTCAAACAAGTTTTAATTTCTGCAGCCCTTGGTGTTTTGGGCTACGCCGTATTTTCAACTCTCTACTTTAAATCCATTGAAGGTATTTCAATTCCGCTGGCCGCATTATTACTTTTTACATTTCCGATTTTTGTGAATTTAGGCTCACATTTTATTTTAAAAAATAAAATGTCCGAAATCGAAGTCATCAGCTTGGTTGTGGCCTGTGTGGGTTTAGGAGTATTACTTTGGGGCCCGATGCTTGTTCATTCACTTGCGGCCGTGGGTTTTGCCTTACTGGCAGCTGTCATTTACTCAATTTATGTGCTGACCAGCGGAAAATACCAACAAAATGTTCCGCCCCTGTCATCAAGCCTTTACGTTATAATTTCTGCCACATTAGCTCTTTATTTTTTTCACCAGCCAGATCTTTCAAAAATCTCTGAACTCAACTCGAAGAAAATTTTAATTATCTTTGGCATCGCCACAGTATCGACAATAGCACCTTTAACTTTATTTCTTGCGGGTTTACAAAAATTATCCAGTGCGCAGGCTTCAATCATTGTTATGATCGAACCGGTTGTTGCCGCTCTTGCCGCTTGGTTTTTATTAAATGAACAGTTAACCAATCTGCAGCTGTCTGCAGCTGTCTGGAGCTGGACTGGTTATGTTAGCGTTAATTTTAAATACGCGTAAATAATTCTAAATTAAAAAACTATTGCTCAACTAAAATGGCTCCGGCCATTCCATTACCTGTGGCAGAACCATGATTATCACAGTAGTATCCAAATAATCCTGCTCTGTCCATAATTCTGGTTTGGGCTGCATCGAATAATTTGCCATCTGCAAACGGATTTTGTTTCCCGTTGATATCGGCCATAGCCATTAGTGGATGATGTCTGCTTGCTAGAATCGTAACAGTCGCGCCAACTTTAAGCTTAAGACATTTTGGGCTATATGTCGTACCAACTATTGTAATTACATTTGCATCAGTACCACTAACAAAACTAGCTGTGGTGCACCCACTAACATCGGGTAAAACTTCAGCATTACTCAGTATTGGAATTAAAGATATAACTACTAATATCAGGGCGGCGATGTATCTTAAAATTCTCATAGCTATCTCCTATATGAAAGCTTGCTCACATAAGTTCTTTTAATATTTGTTCTATAATTTAGCAATTAAATAGTTAAATCAGGATTAATTTGGCGCTCTTTAATATATTCCACTCGTCCAAATAGACCTCAAAATCGATTGGTTTTATCAGGCCCGAAGCTTCTGGGTTGATGTATTCAGATTCTACGCCATCCCAGCCGATAAATTTGCGCGAGCTCGCAGAAACTTCGGTTTCAAACTTTGGCACATAATAAGCCTTGCCGCCGCCGTCAGGTATATCTAGAGACAAAGTCGGCATGGCTAAACCCGACAAATGCCCCCACAATTCTTTTTGAATTTCAAGAGAGTCTTCAATGCTAGTTCGTAAATAATCTGTGCCAATAGAAGGATCGCACTGAAACATATAGTAAGGCTTAGCCCTCAGGTACAATAGTCGCCGCGAAAGTGCCTGCACCACCGCTGGATGATTATTAACTCCATTTAATAAAACCATCTGATTCATAACCGGAATCCCATTATCAACAAACTTTTCAACAGCCATTGCGGCCTCTGCGGTTAACTCTTTGGGATGATTAAAATGCGTCATTAAAAAAACTGGTTTAGATTTTTTAATTATTTTAACTAGGTCATCTGTAATACGCATCGGAGCCACCACTGGCATTCGAGTGCCGATGCGAATAATTTCGATATGTTCGATATTTCGTAAATCCGTTAATACCCTATCAAGCTGAGAGTCAGAAACCGTTAAAGGATCTCCACCGGATAAAATCACTTCACGAATACCGGTGGTTTTTTTTATATAATTCAATGCCGCTTGATACTCGTCTGGCTTTATAAAAGCCTGATCACTACCTGTAAAATGTTTGCGCGTACAATATCTACAGTAAACACTACAAATGTCGGTAATTAAAAATAATACCCGGTCAGAATAACGATGCACAATTCTAGCAGCAGGTTGGTTTGATTTTTTTAACTCCCCAAGTGGGTCAAACTGAGACTGCCGCGTATCAGATAATTCCTTTTCATGCGGAGCCAATATTCTACGTAGAGGATCAAGAGCATTAGTTCTAGAGGCCAGCGACGCATAATAGGGTGTTGAACGTATATTGAAAATTTCAGAACCCTTTTGAAATGCTATTTTTTCGCCTTCAGTCAGATCAAAATACCGTAAATAATCTTGCTCTGTTTTAAGCGAAAATCTAAGCTGCCAGGTCCAATCAAGCCATTTTGCTGGGTCCATATCCGTGGGTTTAGGCGCTGGTTTAAACTCAAACTTCATGGGTTTTTTATACTAATAAAGACGAAAAAGAACCAGCAAATAGGTCAATTTTTGTCTAAGGTCTTAATTTTAACAAATCTGAAAAATACAAAATCTTATCAAAATCCCCTTTCTTTTAGAATGCCTTTCTGGACTTAAATCCAGCTTAAAAGTACCCAAAAATGCCGATAAATAGGCATGACCTACGAACAAAGTATTAAAAATATCGAAATTTTGAAAAACCTAGTTTGGCCTTGGGATGTTGACTATATATTTTTTGATTTCAAAACTGAGACTGAGTTTGAAGTCATTTTTTTAGATACTGAAAACTCAAATAAAATTGAAGAGTATTTACCAATAAAATATAGAGCTAAATTACCTATTGCGCATATTCATGAAAATGACCTAGGGCATGAAGTACTTTATTATGTAGATGATTCTTTTCTGTACCAAATTAATTTAGTTACCAACGAAATAAATATGCACGATGTCTTGGGTCAGTTTAGGCATTGCCCAACACAAGTAAAATTAGAAATGGCCGCCTTAGCTCGTAAACTTGAAAACTTGTGATTTAATTAGCTCAAAATATTCGTATTTAATAGTGACTGATGATTCCATTTAGTAATGTGGATGCAAACACGTGCCATGCTTCAGATATAAATTAACATGATTAGCCTTAAGCCCAATTCCGTGAATCGGATGGCTCAGGCCAAGTTTCAGCTTTAGACTTTGTCACAATTTGCCAAACCTATTTTTTTATAAGTTTCCTAACTATCTAATATTATTTAAGAATATAAAAAATATCGTTATGGTTCGCCAAAAGTTATACACACATATCAATTTGAGACAGTTTTTAGTTTCATTTTTATTCAATAATTACAGATACATAGGTATTGTGATCCGAAATGATACATGGCCCTCCCCGTGCTTTAAGTACTAGTGAATATAAAAATTAGACCGGGATGGTCTGTATAAATGGAGGAATTATGAAACAGTTATTTACACAAAAGTGGGTCTTATCATCGCTCTTAATAGCAGCCTTAGGTAGCCAATATTATTTTTCGGTTTCGTCAAAAAATATCGGCGCTATTGATATGGCATCGGAGCAACTTGCACCACAAATTTTAGATATAAATAATGTTCTGCAGAAACTAAAAGAAAATAAAGAGTCTGCAACTATAAAACCTGAAACTACACCTGCTGTTGATGATTCAACCAAGAAAGCTTTAATGTCCGCGGTCGAAGGAAAAAGTTCAGCCGTACCTTGTAGTGATTGCGTCATCTTAACTAAAGACGAAGCTATTAAAATTCGCCTAGCATTATTAGAAATTGCAAATCCATCCGCAAAAAAAGAAGTTGTTAAAACTAATCCTTGCGAAGACGAAACTGGCGTAGAAAAAATGCGTTGTGAAAGAGAAGAGCGCGAAGAAAAACGCAGAGAAGAAAGATTAGCTAAAGAAGAGAAAAAACAAGAACGATTAGAAAAAAGAAATGAAGCGAAATTAGCTAAAGAAGAACGAGAAAAAGAAAAACAAGAATTGCGTGATGAAAAATTCAAAGATGATTTCGAAAGAATGTCTTTGTCATGTAAGAACAGCAATCTTAAATGTTATACTAGCGCCTACGGATCGGCTTTGAATCGCTACACTAGCAAAGACCCAACTGTGGCATACGTTCTCTTTAACGAACATATTGCTAAAAGATTAAAAGATGCTTTAAAAGACCCTTCAAATGACGATGCGATCGAGGCTTTAAGAAATCTGATGTCCGATATTCCAGAAGAGTATAAAGCACTTAAAACTAGATCCATTGAAATGGCTAAAGCTGCAACCGCGCCGCTGGCTGTAGAAGCCAATGCAAAATTTAAGCAAGCTGAGCAACTGCAAAGAGCCAATAAACTTGTTGAATCTAGCGAGGTGTTCACACAAGCTATGACACAAAAATCTGAACTTGAGGCCTTATTGAATAACCACCACCGCGCAATATTTGAAGGTACTGAGTCTAGCGATGATAGAAGTACAATGAACTATTACAACCTCAACTACAAAAAACCTGCAAGCCAATGGTTAGCTAACATTATGAATGGCACAAGTTTTTCAATAGATGGAAAAACAGGAGTGGTTAATGGTACAGATACTAATGGTAACACTCGCGGCAATATTCGAGGCGGCGGTAACACTAACGGCACCAATACCTTAGGTAGCAGCATAACTATCCCAACTACAAACAACGGTACCACCCAATTTGGAACACAACAAAGTGGTCCACGTAGCGGCGGAAGAGGCGCTTACTAAATTGTTATCGAAAGATTAGAATTTTGAACTCCAGCCAGCTCAGGGAACCCGAGCTGGTTTTTGTCGTTTATATATAATATGTAGAAGCTACGAGTTGATACTAATTAAAACTTAGCTGCAATTTTGACGTACATAGCAGATGGCTCTTTTACAGTAGGATTAGCCGTTTTGTAATCATCTTGAAAAGTTTCAGCTTGGTAAAATAAACCCAAGTTGATTTTGTTATCCGCTAAATTCCAAGTTGGACCGATCATCGCTTTAGCGCTTGTCGCCTCCCCAGTATCTGCAAATTTATCAAAGCCAGTCCAATAGTGGGCATATACATTAGTTGAGCTGCCACCTACTTTTTTAAATACTCCGTTGATACCTATGACTGTATTGTTTTTTGGTGCGATGCCAGCTTCAACTGCGTACGCAGCTTGGTGATAATTCAAATTTAGATCCATATCTTCGATACGATACAGAACACCCACCGATAAAATATTAGTGCTTTTTGCTGCTGCCGCAGCTACACCTACAGTGCCCTCATTCAAAATTGAATTTTGCAACCAAACTTTAGTGCTTTCATTAACTTGGTAATCTAACATTGCACCATTAAGCTTATTATTATCGTCTGTATCAACAGAATCACCCGACTCCCCTGATAATGAAAAAAAATTAACGCCAAAATTTGCAAATTTTATTGCATATGAAGCTCCCGATTGAATACTTGAATTCGCAGCAAAAGCTTCATCGTCCGCCAAGGTTTTACTAATCCAGCGAGTACCCATTGCGGACTCTGCCGTAACGATACCATTTTCTATAATACCGAATTTAAGCGTATCACCATCCATTAATACAGATGTTCCAACAAAGTGTGCTTCGGGAATAACAGCCACACTTTTAGTGTTTTTAGTAGCATCAGCATCGGCCGTACCAGCCTTAAACTCAAAACGGCCCTTAAAGGTCCATTGATCATCGAACTTATTCGATATAAAAATTCTGAATCTTTCAACATCTGTACCCTCTTTTTGGGCGCCATCCGTAAGAGTTACTTTATGAGTAACAAAAACCTCAGCATTCATATCGATTGCATAGGCCGGAACTGCTATTAATAACGAAGTTAAAACAGATAATATGGTTGTTTTCATAGCCGGCTTCCTTTCGTGAAGTGCTTTTAAAATTTATGCTAGTTTATCGACGGCTCTAAAATCAAGTTAAGATTTGGTTAAGCTGATTGTACTATTAATAAAACATATTTTGTCAAAAAAAATCCGGAGGGGTTACCCCCTCCGGCCCTGCTCACCACCGCACTTGTTGCGTCTAGATGAATTCTAAGCTGTCGTACATGCTGCTCTCACATTGTTATCAGAAGGTGATGGCGGCTTTAGTTGAAATTCCTATGTTGGTTTTATTTTCTAAGTTAGACGCTCCGTCTTTCCACGCCGCACCCGGAAGTAAAACACCAAGTTGATTCGACCATGTAACACGTTCACGCGGTTTATAAATTAACTCGATGTCTAATTCTGTACCCAAATCTTTACTTGTGTCCAGTGTTAAAGTTGGATTCACCGTTAACTGTGCATAGATCAAGGTCGATTTAATATCTAACTTTTCACTCCATTGATATTTTGCACTTGGAGCAATGTAAGTTACATTTCCGATGGCTTCATCGTCTGCGGAATTACCAACGTTCAATCCCGTACCCGCATCAGCATGAGTTATTCCCGTCGTTAAAAAATCTCGCTGACCCATTCTATGATTGAACAGCAACATCGCCACATCGTAGTTTTTATCAAATTGATAGCCCTCATAAATGTTGGTCGTCGATTGCTTATCACCGCTGGCAAAGCCAAGTTTTGCACCAAACTCCCACTTACTTCCTTCTTGTTGTGGAAATAACAGTTCAGCAGCAATGGCGTGTGCATTAAACTTAACCTCTTCACCCGCCATCACCAAACCGGTTTCTCCGGTTAAAAAACTAGCTTCCATTTTAAGTTTAAAAGTCTCCCATGAACGTCCAAAAAATAAATTAACGGTTTTAGTACTCCAACCGCCAAGTAGAGTTGCGGTTGTAAAAGGTGGTAGAGGGTTAACGGGTGTAATTGCCGTACCCAAAGCATCATTCGACTGCAAACTGCTTTTACGGTTTACCTGAACAACTCCGGCCTGTGCACCGTTATCTTTGTTGTTGTACTCGAACAACAAAGTATCATCGGTTGCAGTTACCCCGCGACCAAAATCTTTTTGTGACACCTTAGAAAGCATGTACATAAAGGAAATATTATCGACCAAAAATTTGTAACCGGCCGAATCGCGCGTATCATACCAGTGATCAAATTCGCCAAGCCCTGCATTATGAGTAATTCCCATACCAAATTCAAATGGAGCACGACCCGCAATTAATGAACCGTATTCGTGATTTACATTCAGATAAAGCTGGCTAACTCCGATGCTGCTGGCTTCCTGATTTTGAGAATTTATCTTGGGTTCAACAGTACCGCCGCCAGAGCCAAAAACAGAACCAAGCTGAGAGTTTCTGTAAGCGGGCGTTTGATTTCCTAAAATATTAAATCGACCTATAATATTAATACCGTCTGAAGCTACAATTTTAGGATTTAAATAAAGATATTGCAGCCCGTAGGTTTTAGGTTGTTTAGCATTAGAATCTAATGAAGGATTATCAATATCGTGGAATTCAATGCGGTATCCACCAGTCCAATCAATTGAAATAGCCGATGCCACCTGAGAAAAAATCAATGAAATAACAAGTAATACCAATTTACACATACGATTTCCCTTATTTAAGTTAAATTGATTAATTTTGAACAACACCCATCACGTCAGTTTCATGAATAATCTGTAAATCTTCTGAATTAAATGAAACCTTAGTTCCCGAATGCTCCGCAAACAAAACTGTGTCGCCAATTTTCACATCAAGTGGGCGCAAGTGCCCTTTTTTACTTTTAGCACCGGAACCAACAGCTAAAACCATTGCTTTTAAGTAGCCCGTAGC
Organism: Bdellovibrionota bacterium; assembly: GCA_038042235.1. Taxonomy (GTDB): domain Bacteria; phylum Bdellovibrionota; class Bdellovibrionia; order Bdellovibrionales; family Bdellovibrionaceae; genus Pseudobdellovibrio. Next base: position 19,122 of record JBBTEQ010000110.1, read on the forward strand.
AATCGAAGAAGCGCTATCAGGTATTATCAGCCCGCCTGGAGTTATTTTTTCAGAATGAGTTACCCTCACAACCAAACGATCTCCTAGTGGTGTTATCGCTTTAGAGTAATCAACATTAGCTTTGGGTACAGGCTTTAATGAACTGATGGGTTGAGCCCCAGTTTTTTTAAGTGTCTTTTTTGCTACCGGCTTAACTGATTTTTTCGTTGTCTTTTTTTTCGTTGTCTTTTTAGCAGCTTTTTTAGCGACTTTCTTAGTAGGCTTTTTAACAGTTTTCTTCGTAGTTTTTTTTACTAGCTTTTTCTTTTTATTTGCCATGACGTCCTTTTTCCTCTTCATAATATTTTTTATATAAAATATCCCACTCACGCGTTCCTTCGTACACATCCCGCTTTAGTGAGGCCACTTTTTCACGGGCTTTTTTATCAATTTCAGCGTCCTCTTTAACAAAATCTGCAATCGCTTTTTTTGCTGCACGCAGGGCAATGTCATCATCTGAAAAATCTACAATGTCATCGCCCCAGACTTTGTCGGTTACAATGTGGGCCAATACAGTCTGGCGTTCATCAGATAAAATCATAATATAAATTTTCTTTCTTTAGCTAATTTCTGTTTGAGCATTGGAAACATTCTATGCCGCTGAAACTGGCCCTCATGTTCACGTTCCATCTGGTCCATCAGTGCATTTACATCCCGATCTAATTGTTCTTCATTTTTTAAATTCAATGTAATAGCATCAATCATTGTTGTTAAAACAATTTTTTCATCAACTTTAAAGCTAATTAAATTTTGTGCTTTCCATTGTTTTAAAACTTTTTCTGCCAGTCTTTGTATTTGACTTGTGGTGAGCTTCATCATTGTATGTTGTATGCCCCTTATTTGTCCTCAATTAAAGACTATTTATCTTGTCGTGGCAAGTACACTAATAAGCACCATGTCCCCTGCGCCGGCACATGCCTTTGAATGGCCTTTCAGCACCATTGAATTTAAAAAAAAATTATCCAGTCAGGATTTAACGCCATCGACCCGTTATTTTGCCAGGGGCCCCAGCTATTTAACGGGTCAAAAATGGAATGAGAACAAATTTTCAGCCTCACTTAAGCAACAAAACTACAGAATACGTGAGCCCGAACAGGTTTTAATGGCAGGTGATGCAAAAAAACTCACCTTAGCCGATTGCAAATACCTTACGCGAAATGAATCTTTAGCAGAGGACTATCATTGCTGGATGTGGCAAAACCATGAAAAAGAAACCTTTACTGTGGTTATTGATCCACTTCTGATTATACAATCAACATGGCGGGGCGCACCCGTTGCTGAGCCCCATTGGAAAGCCTCATTAGATCCCATTTTGGTGGCTCAATATAAAAATCAATTGCCTATCATGCAGCACGAGTTGAAAATTTCAGAATTTCCTGTGAATTGCCTTAATGCCGTAATGGCAATTGAAGACAGCGAATTTCTAAACCATTCAGGGCTTAGTTATTTAGGGCTTACCCGCTCACTTATTAAAAATATTACTAAAAGGCGCTATGCACAAGGTGGCAGCACGATTACTCAGCAACTTGTTAAAAATTATTTTTTAACTCCTGAGAAAACCTTAAAACGTAAATTAATTGAGCTTTATCTAGCAGTAAAACTTGAGTCTGAATGGACTAAGGATGAAATTCTTGAGACCTATTTAAATATTATTTATATGGGCCAAACTGGCGCTTTTCAAGTTTCGGGTTTTGGCGCGGCCGCTCAGTATTATTTTGACAAACCCGTACAAAAATTAAATCTAGCGGAATGTTCATTAATGGCCGCAATCATTAATAACCCGAAAGTTAACAACCCTTGGAAAAATTCAGAAAAAGCATTAAATCGACGAAATAATGTTCTATCTAAAATGAAAGATTTAAACCTGATAAGTGAAATCGAATTCAACGAGGCTCTAAAAATCCCGCTTCCTAAACAAATCGAAACTAAGGCATCAGAAACTGCACCGTATTTTTTTGAAGCTGTGCGTAGCCAAATTGCAGAATTAAAACTCCCCGCCGAGATGCAAAATATCTACACCAGTCTTGATCTTGAGGAACAACAAAATGCTCAGGTTGCCTTACAAAAACAGATCGCGTATTTAGAAAAAAATCGTAGCCATTTAGTTAAAAATAAAGAAAAAGGCTTAAAACTGGAAGGCTTGGTGATTTCAACTGAAAATCAGACTGGTCTGATCAATGCACTGGTGGGAGGACAAAGTTACCGCCAAACCCAATTCAACCGCGCACTTAATGCCAAAAGACAAATCGGCTCATTAATAAAACCATTCGTCTATTTGACAGCACTAAATGAAGGCTTTGATCCCAGTACCGAATTGATCGATGAAAAATTTGAATGGAAATATGATAAAAAGAAATGGACTCCCGAAAATTATGACAAAAAATTTCACGGAAATATCCCACTCTACTACGCACTAAAAGAAAGTCTGAACGCTTCAACCGCACAGCTCGCCTTTAAAATCGGGTTACCTAAACTTATCGAGCTCACACATCAAATCGGATTTACTTCAATCATGGAAGGGACTCCTGCAACAAGTCTTGGAGCCAGTGTACATTATCCCATTGAGGTTCTCGATAGCTACCGCACCCTTGCTAATTTAGGTCAGTTTACCAAGTCTGGTTTTATTGAAAAAATTAAAAATAAAGAAAATGAAGTCATTTATTCTTTTAAACCGGTTTTTGAACAAAAACTTGATGTCATAGCCACTTCTGTGCTTGTCGGAATGATGAAAGAGACACTTAAAAGTGGTACAGCCAAGTCCGCAATTTCATTGGGTTGGTCTACGCCATCCGCTGGAAAAACTGGAACCACCTCTGACAATAAAGACGTATGGTTTTCGGGCTTTACGCCTTACCAAACTACACTTGTGTGGCTTGGTTATGATTATGGAGCCTCAAGCCAGCTTACCGGCGCTAGTGGAGCCGTTCCGGTGTGGGTTGATCTCATGAAATTGTCTCAACATGTTTGGCCAGCAGCAGATTTTAATTTTCCGGACACTGTGGAAAAGCGTGATGTAAACTTACATGGAACAGAAAATAAAACCGAATTGGTATTTAAAAAATAGTTAAGAAGTAACACTCAGCAGTTTTTAAAACAAACTCAAACTCTCACCAAATTTTTTGCCGATGGCAAATATTACACCATTACCACCCACAAAAGATTGATCGGTCTGATAACTTCCTGCGCCCGCTGTTAAATCCAAATCATTCCAGCGCCAACGATAGAAACCATAAACACTGTTTGATCTACGCCGACCATCAGAAATTTCACCTGCGGAGTAGGCAGCGCCAAGCATTTTTTTATCTTCAAATAAATATCCAGCGGTGATCGACATTTCATTATAATAATGACGGCCTGGAACCAACGTAAAAAGCTCCTGCTCTGCAACAACTAAGTTTGTGCTACTCGGAGTTCGAATGTCTCGCCATAAATATGAAACGAGCCCGACAATATTATTATACGCTGCGCCCGCTGTAACCGAAAAATCAGTACGATCCATAACTCCAAAACAATATACATTAGCGCAATCAAAAGTAGAAGATTTTGTAAATCTATAGGTGGATGATTTTTGTAATTTAAAAATCACCGGAGCAATTGGCGCCACTTCAACAAACGCAGCGGCAGTGGGTGAACCGCCCAAAACTAAACCTACTTTGTAAAAACCATATAATGGTTTTTGTTTATCAACATTTCCCCATAATAATCCATCATAGGCCACTGTTCCTAAAAAATTATTGGCCGCAGGGGTTGATCGGTATTGTCCACTTAGTTTGTAATTAATTTGCGCGTGCGAGTTGAAACAAAATAAAAATACGAATACGGCGACGTGTCGTAAGGTGCCAGCTACCTTATAGTTTAACAACTTGTCCCTCATAGGCAAAATCCCATTGAAGTTTTAATTCAGAGTATTTTTTTTGGTAGCTCTCGGTGGCTTTTTTCTTTTGCTTACTAGAATCCTTAATAGAAAAAGCAGGATCATGGTGAGCAAAAAGAATCTGTTTAAGACCAAAGTTGGCACAAACTTCAAAACCTCGATCACAAGTTCCATGTCCCCAACCCTTTTTAACTTTCATATCAACTTCTTCATATTGTGCATCAAAATAAAGTAGGTCCGCATTTTCATAAAGCCCGGCATCGGCACCGAGTTCAAGTTTAGACTGCCTGGTCGCTTCATTATCTACAGCATGAGCATAAACTTTGTTGTTTTTTTCAACTCTGAAGCCATAGCACAAGTCAGGATGGTCCATCATATAAGGGGTCACCTGAAAACCATTTATTGTGTTTTTTTGATGAGCCTTAATGTGATGAAACACAACTTCAGCACCAAGACCTTCAAAAGCAACGGGGAAAATAGGTTTCTTAAAAAGATTTTTAATAATTTGTTCAGTTTCGGGATGCACGGAATAGTAATTTATTTTATAACCTTTTATAAAATGCGGTGTAAAAAACGGCAGCCCCATAATATGATCAAAATGAAAATGTGATATCAAAATATGAAATTCTTTTTGATTATTGTACTCCTGGCGATCGCTCTTAGTTTTAATACCACTTCCACCATCAATTATAATGGCTTGTCCTGAGTCTGAAATTTCAACACAAGTCGTCGCGGTTCCATAACCTCCGACATCAGTCAGCGGTTTAGATTTTAAAAACTGTGCTATATCGGAGGATTTAGAAAAACCGGATTTGAAAAAATCAGACATGATTTCTTCAATATGCGCGGCCCAACCCTGTGTATCCAGCGAGTGAGGTATTGAGCCTCTGACTCCCCAAAATTTAATATTCATCCTAATATCATGAACTAGTGAATAATTGATGTCATTGCCGTTTCAAAAACTTGACTAGACGAAAGCATTGCTTATTTAATAAGTTTTTTTTCCAATAATTCAGTAATATCATCAAGCACGATCTGTTTATTAAGTTCTGCTGTGTAAACTTCGGCTTTTCCATCGATAGGCATAAAGGCAAAAGTTTGTTTTTCCGGATAGCACACGCCAAGGCAACCTGATACGACAACCCGAATCTGTCCTTGAGTTTCATTCGCCTTTTGTTTTTTTCTTATTTCACTTTTTACTTCTTCGGCTAAATTAGGTTCATTCAGCTTAGCTCCACATTTATTGCAAATAAAAATTGAACCTATTTCCCAGGGCGTTTTATTAATTTTAGCCATTTGATCCTTTGCTTAACTCCTCTATCAGTATATGATTTAACTCTTCAGTTTTCAACTTTCCCAGATCAGTTCTGGGTATTTGTCCCACAACGACACACTGCTGAATTTTTTCATAAGGCCTACAGCTGCTATTAAAGAGTTCCATTAAGCTCTTAGCTTGTGCCAAACCAAGTGCATTTTCAACAACCAGAACCAACTTAAATCCAGCTCTATCATCATTTAAAGCCGAAAGTTCAAACTGAAATACATTCTGATTTTTTGAAAACATTAAGTCCGCAAATCGACTGCGCAGTTCGACTAAAGAAACGCCCTCTCCTAGTATTTTTATATAATCTGATGACCGACCTAAAAATCTAAAACACAACTCATCGTTACTCCTAAGAATTTCAACATGGTCATTCGTTTGAAACCAGGAATTCTCCTGCAGTTCATTAATAATAATCTGATCCGCGGATTTTTGTAAACTTGCTGACATTAAGGAATTGCACCTGATAGCTAGTAAATCTAAATTCGTTTTTATTTCAACCCCTGGCAATACAGTGAAATAGCTATTCTCTTTAAAAGCTATCATTGATGAAGTCTCTGTCATGCCGTAGGTTTCAACGAAGGGCCAATTCAGCTTTAAAATCTGAGCTTGTAAATTAGTTGCCAAATGACTAGCTCCAACAAAAACTTTTTTTAATCTCTTGGGTGCTCTGATTTGTTTTTGTGCCAAGTCATATATCTGGGCCGGAACCATTGATATGTAGCAGATTTTATTTTCTTCAATCCAGTCCGTCAATTGGTCGGTCTTCCATTCTCTCTCAAATACCTTAGCCCCCGACAAAAAAGCTCTGGCTCTAATACTTAAACCAGCTACATGAAATTCTGGCAACACTAGGCCCCAGTGCTCATCTCCGCTTGTAATAAAGTACTGATTGAAGCGTCTGGCGGAGTTCAGTATTTTATCAACGTGCAAAGCTATGAGCTTAACACTCTCATCACTTTTTTGTGACGAGCCCGAACTGGCAATTAAAAAATATCCGGAGTCAGAATATTTTTTATCAAAAACATGCTTCAGTTCATTTAATATATTTTTTTCTGCAATTGATAATCTGGGGTTCAATAATAACTGATTGGGTTGATTAGGTGAAAAATCTATCATAACTCACGCCATGTTAGCTTATTCAACTCTTCACTCATGCCAATACCAAAATCATTTAAGGCCAGTTGTGAAAAATTTAAATAATTTACTTTTTGCTCAAAATATTTATTGAAATCACCGGCTTCAAATAGATCGAGAGTTAAAAAACCTGAATCATTATTTGCCATTTGCTGCGCCAATCGCAATCCGTGTGCTAAACCTACAGGGTGCTCCATCGCTGAAGTTAGGGTAAAATTATCGCACTTCATAACTTTTTGCCGACTGGGTTTTAAAATCCGATACTTAGCAAACTCTTGACTGTATTGCGTTTTTTGAAAATCAAAGGCTAAAGGTATAACTACGTTCCATCTTTTCCAATCAATACAAAAAACGCTGGGATCTTCGATGTATTCAATTTTTCTTTTAGCTTCAACAGATAGTAGTTTTAAAAAATCTTCAAATTCATTTTTATTTAAGCATGAATTAAAATCTAGGCGAACCCTCAGATCCGCAGTGAGAGAATTTAATAGCTGACTCAAACTTAAAATGTCACGATCCGCTTTTATTTTAACTGTTTGTTTGGCATAAAATGGCTGATTCAAGTCAACGTTTCGGTAATCACTAATTAAAAAATTATTTTTTAGGAATTTATTTTGTAAAAGAGACTTTTTCGCCAGTCGCGCCTCTAAGTCTTCTTGTGCCAATTCTAAAGCCCGGGCAAATAAAAAGCCTCTGTTTTTAATTTCATCTTCTAATAGGTCATCGCCCATTTCCGGTTTAGGGCAAAGGTCGGCGGCTCCCCAACTTTCACCTTCTGTAACTTTTATTAGTGCGCCACTCTGTGTATTAGACTGCTCCCGTGAGTTCAGCTTATTTATTTTTTTTAATAAATAAGGTGAATAGGATATTTTCATTAAATTTGAAATCCTGCTGCAAGCAATACACTGAAAACCAGACTGTACATGGCAGACATCGCTAAATACTTATTGTATTCAGTGCTAGGTTTTTCCTGCTGTTCAGCATGAAAAATTCTTTTTGCTATAAATAATCCAAGCGGAAAAGCCAAGAGAGGAATAATATAAACCCACCATCTTTGAATAGAAAGCCAGTAATAAGCTACCAAAAAGGGTGCGAATATTAAAAATCCTACCCAAATTTTGGAAAAACTTTTCCCGAACCTGACAGCTAGGGTTTTTTTATTCACCAGAATATCTGTCGAAATATCACGCAAATTATTGATCGCAATCAAAACCGTGCTTAAAAAACCAATCTGCAGGCCAACAATAAATGCCGCTGTCGTATAGAACCCCGTTAACAGGTAAAAAAGCCCTCCCACGGCGATCAAACCAAAAAATAAAATCACAAATAAATCGCCCAGACCGTGATAGGCCAAGGGAAGCGGACCCGATGTATAGGCATAGCCCATTAATATTGAAACCACACCAATCGCTATAATTGGCGCGCCACCGTGAAGCACCAATGGAATACCAAAAAAGGCGGCCAATAAGAAAAATAGCCCAGCACCCGTCATAACCTGCTTAAAAGTAAAAGTACCCTGCTGAGTTACTCGCACCGGCCCAAGTCGCTTTTCGGTATCTGCTCCCTTTTTGAAATCCATGGCGTCATTTACTAAATTTGTGCCAATTTGAATACAAACGCTAGCAAGTAAGGCAAATATCACAATCCACCACTGAATTTCATAACCTGAACCACGAGCAAGGCCCGTCGCTGCAACAATAGGAACCAAGGAGGCTGAAAGCGTCTTAGGACGCGCTGCTGAAATCCAAGCATTTGCTTTTGTCATCACGACAAACTAGCAAACTTTTGTTAGGCTGACTAATAAAATTTAAGAGGTATTCTTATGGAAGTAGCATTGATTTTAACAGGTTTTACAATAGGTGGCATCGTTATTGGTTTTATCGTTTACTCAAAGCTTAAGATTGAATCGCAAACCTGGAAAACCAAGTTCGAATTGACTCAAACTAACATTGAGCAAACCAAAGCAGGCAGCACGCAATTGCAACAAACTCTAACATTACAATTTGAAAACTTAGCGCAAAAAATATTTGATGAAAAATCTATTAAAATGACGGATCAAAATTCAAAGCAACTCGAAAGTATTTTAGCGCCACTAAAAGACAAACTTAAAGATTTTGAAAAAAAAGTCGAAGACACCTATGTTAACGAACAAAAAGACCGCAGCCATCTTAAAGGTGAGATCTCAAGGCTTATTGAACTTAATCAAACCATGTCAAAAGACGCGCAAAATTTAACTTTAGCCCTTAAGGGCGAAAATAAAACTCAGGGTAACTGGGGCGAAATGATTTTAGAAAATATTTTAGAACGCTCAGGCCTTCGAAAAGGCGAAGAATACTTTACTCAGGAAACTCTCAAAGGCCTTGGCGGAGAAATATTAAGGCCCGACATCATTGTTAAACTCCCTGAGGGAAAACATTTGATCGTCGATTCTAAAATGACCTTGATCGCCTACGAGGCCGCTGTTTCAGCCGTATCAGAAAATGAAAAAGAAAAATTTGCTGCGGCTCATGTGGATTCACTCAAGCGACACATTAATGATTTATCTGAAAAAAAATATCACTTGGCCGATCAGGTGATTTCTCCAGATTTTGTTATGCTCTTTATGCCGCTTGAACCGGCTTTTGCACTGGCTTTTAAACTTAAGCCTGAGCTATTTGAACAAGCCTGGGATAAAAACGTCGCTATTGTCAGCCCCACCACATTACTTTCTACACTTAGAACCGTGGCTTCGCTGTGGAAGCAAGAACGTCAACAGCGAAATGCCCTTGAAATCGCCAAACGTGGCGGCGAACTTTACGACAAATTTGCAGGAATTGTTAAAGATCTGGAAACTGTCGGAGAACGAATCACTTCTGTCCAAAAAGCTCATGGTGATGTGATGAATAAATTCTCGACCGGACGGGGAAATTTAATTTCGCAAGTTGAAAAGTTAAAAGATTTGGGTGCTAAAGCCGAAAAATCTTTGCCCGCAGCTATTGAATAGCCGGAGCTAAGAATTTATTTTTATTTTTGCAGTTTAAATTTTTTATCAAACAGTCTAAATAAATACATTCCGGCTATCATACTAACAACAAATATCAACGGCCTAATTTCAAAACTTGCAAGCGAAGTTAGAGCGGGCCCCGGGCAATAACCGCCAAGCCCCCAGCCGATTCCAAACAAAGTTGAACCTATAACAAGTGCAGGCGTGATCTCTTTTTTAGTCGGTAAATGCCATTTTGTATCTAGCAGTGGTTTATTTAGTTTTTTTGTGAATTTAAAAACTAGAAAATGCACAAGGATAGCGCCAATCATCACGAAAATAAGTGAAGGATCCCAACTTCCAAACAGATCCAAAAATCCCACCACCTTTTGTGGCTCGGTCATTCCTGATAGACCTAACCCAATTGCAAAAAGAAAACCCACACTCAGTGCCACTAATGAATTCTTCATATAAGTATTCCTATTTTTTTGAAAAAACAAACTGCGGCTATGCCAGCTACAATAAATATAATTGTTGCTGCCAGCGAGCGCAATGAAAGCCGACTGATGCCGCAAACGCCGTGGCCACTGGTGCAACCGCTACCCATAACCGTTCCGAAGCCAACCAGTAATCCCGCTGAAATTAGGGTCCATGTATCAGTAGCTAAAACACCATCAAATGTCGTTGGTCGCAAAACTTTTAAAATCAATCCCCCAAAAAACAAACCTGCCACAAATAAAACTCTCCACGCGGTATCACCTTTTAAAGGTGATAGAATCCCATTTACGATTCCACTGATTCCGGTAACTCGGCCATTCAGTAATAGCATAAGCGAAACCGAAATTCCGATAATACCTCCACCAAATAGCGCGTTAATCCAATCTTGCTGCATCTGAATACTCCTTCATTTAAATATAGCTTATAACACAATCTCACCATTACTGAGCTCAATAACCGCATCGTAGCCATCCAGCGTCGAAAGCCGATGTGCAATTGTAATTAATGTGATGCCCCCAAGCGATTCGCGAATGACCTTCTGCACGAGCGCGTCAGTTTCGATGTCTACACTGGCTGTGGCCTCATCCAAAAAGATAATTTTAACCTTCATCAGAAGTGCGCGAGCCAAACAAATTAACTGCCTTTGACCTTGTGATAGGTTCGAGCCATTTTCAGTTACCTTGAATTCAAGCTGATCCGGCAGATTTTTAACAAAATTTTCTAAAGATACTTTTTTTAATACGGCCCAGATATCGTCATC
>JBBTEQ010000111.1:0-9629 GCA_038042235.1 Bdellovibrionota bacterium
CGGAGACCAGCTGGTATCTTTAAACTTCCAGCCGCCAAATAAACTATCGCGCACCAAGGGTTTAAAACCGATGTGGCAATCAGTATTTTGCTCATCGAGTTCATATGAATAATCGATATTTTGTGCTGCCTGTGCTTTTGTTGTTAAGGCGAAAAGCGATCTAGAGGTTTCGTATTTATCACCTTCAACGGCCTTTTTTTGAGCTGCCATTTTTCTAAATATTTCATGGGCCACAACAGTTTTTAAACCTTGCACAGATTCTTTTTTAAGTCGATCACAACGTATTTTAACCTTATTTTTACCATCAAAGTACGCGGTTACGGGCTGGCCTCTGTAATTTAATGGTTGATTCTCATCTAATTCTTCAATTTCATTTGGTGCAAAGGTATTTAAAAAATCTTTTGCATCAATTTTTATAGGCTCAATATACATACCAATTTTTTCAATAATCAAAGACACCTGATAGACTGATGCCAAAAATTGAGCTCGGCAACCGCTTCCTCCGCCACCTTCTCCGGGGCCGTTAAAAGACTCGCTATCAGCAAAGACATTAATTGACAGAGTCATTACAAAAACTGTCAGTACGATGTTCAATCTATTAACAAACAAATCATTCAGTTTCTTTTTAAAGTTAGGTCTTATACTCATACTATACTAAGGAGCAAGTATCGCGCCAAGGGTCTGTCTCAGATTGATACACAGTCGCAAAGCCAGATTAAGTCTTCTTTGCGACTATTCGCCGCCAGTCTAAAGTAAAACAACATAAAGTCTCTGGGTTTGAAGGCTCACTTATTTTTTTAAATTTTTCAATAAGCCGTACCAGTTCTTCTCGAATGACGGCAAAATCCTTATCTGAAATGGTAACCGGGTTTGTAAAGACCAGCTCATCTTCTGAAATCTGATCAAGTTTTTGCAGTAATTTAAGACGCCAATTCCGGTGATGTTGAGAGACATATTTTGAATTGCGATTAACATAGGTGTCTTTCGGGGCATAGGTTATTTTATCGTTTTCTTGTTTGCAGAGGCCGACCTGAGATAAGAATTGAATAACTTTATTGACTGTATTAAGAGGTAAATCAAGAGCTTCCGCCATTGCAGAAGTATCTTGATAGTCATTTATAGCAGAAAGCAGTCTAACAGCTGTGTAAAACCATTCCGAATAAAAAACTGATTGATCAATATCTTCAAGAACATTTTTTGCCTGTAGCCGTACTTTTAGATTCAAAGAATTTTTTCGTAATTTTTCAATCTGTTGTTCAAAGTAGTCTTTTGTATGTTTGTCGCCAGCGCGCGCCAGTTGAACCAAGTTAATAAAATAATCAGATTCAAGTTCTGCAAGCCCAAGATATGAACAAAGCTTTAAGGCCTGCTCAATTGATAAATTTGCCTCACCTTTAAAAATATGAGTCACCATAGTAGTGTGAACACTTAGGAGTTTAGAAATTTTCAAAAACTGTCCGTGTCCTCTTTTAGGCATGGAGTGAATGCGGTTTAAGACAAATTCTTTGTAATTTTTGCAGTCATATAATTTCATAATAAACTATATATATTATATAGTTATAATTAATTATTTAATAGAACTAAAAAATAATAGTGAATATTTAGTAAAATAATCTATCAATCAATAACGCTATACGTTATAAATCTTTAAAACAAAAACAACTAATAATTAAATTGGTTAAAAATTGGAGCTAAAGATGAGAAATACAAACAAAATATTATTTATAATTGTGGCATTACTAATAGGCCTAAGCAGTCAGGCTCAGGAAGCTGAAACCAACGAGCAAGAAGAAAATTTTGATTCCCAGATGACTGGTCCAGACGACCGAATTTCAATATCAGGAGCTATTTTTAAAAGAGATCACACAATACGCGAAATGGGCGAGGCCTATCGTGATCCTTCTGGTTTAATTTGGGGAAGTCCTGCTTTGGATAAACCTGAACGAAGTGGATATAGAGCAGCTATAAATTTACGACAATACAAAGCGAAAGCTTATTGTAAATCTATCGGCGCAAGACTTCCGACAAGAGCTGAAGTTAATCGTCTAGCAATATATTTAGGACGCAATACTCAGTATGGATTTAGTCCATATATAGTGAACACAAAAGAAGGTCTATTACCAGGATTTCCATATAGTACGTTTTGGACTTCTGATGAATATAAAGGAAAAAATGTAGGCTTATTCGATACAGCACATTATGCTTTTGATGCAATCGAGTTTAATGAGGGGAACGTCGATTTAGTTATAACTTATAAAGCGGGTCCTTTTGGCAATATTTGGGGAAATAACGGATTAGCTGAAGCTCGATGTGTTCGTTAATTCTAGATAAAAACTTATAAAAACTCGAAAGGTGAAGTTATGAAAAATTTAATATTTGCGCTACTCATTACATCAGGACTTTCTAATCAGGCTTTTTCTGAAAACATACGAGCCCACGAAGGTTCGAGTTTTCGGGAAGTTCTAGAGGTATTAACGGATTCCAATCCGGCTTTAAAAACCCTACAAGAGATTGAGGAGTTTAAGATCTACCAGGCTGGCAATCTTCCGGTTTACCCCGTGAATTCACTAACTGTATTTAGCGCAAAAACTTCGCTTCTTAAAGACGCCCAAAGAACTCTTAATGAACGCCTGGACTATTATGATTATCTACCCAAAAAACTTCATCCTAACGGAGTTTGTGTTACTGGAGAATGGGAGATCGATAAGCCTTCTGCATATTCTGGTTATTTTAAGCGCGACTCTAAAGCACTTTTTATCGGGCGTATTTCAGTAACAATGGAAAGCGTTGCTCGTGGCGAAAAGCGGGGCTTCGGTTTTGCTGGTAAGATTTTTCCGACAATGGATGAAAATGCGATTGTTAATACTGCAAACTTCTTTTCTGTAGACGTGCTTTTAGGAACTAAACTTGAAAGAGTATTAGATGCCAGAATGACTAATCAACCCGAGACCGGATTTAAATTTTCAATGCTGGGCTTAGCCTTGAAAATAGCAAGCACGTTTAAGCAAGCAGATCAAGATCCTACGTTTAGGCCATTGACCCCAATAGCCAAACTTGGCGAATCAGGCTTAATTAAAACACCACGCTGGTTTAGGTTGTCAGCCGTGGCCAGCACTCTCAAAAATAATCAGAGTGATTTCAGAAACGAGATTTTAAAAGCATTTCAAGATAATAAAGAAGTCGTTTTTAATATTGATGTCACTGATATCGATCCCGATAGAAATGCTCATATGTGGAGTAACTTGGGTAAAATTCGGTTGACGAGAGCTTTGGTCAGCTATGCTTGTGATCGGAAATTACACTTCGCACATCCTAGAATAAAAGAATAAAAAATTACAAATTATGAAAGGAAACAAATTATGAAAAAGAGTTATTTAATCGTTTTAATTATGGCGGGTTTTTATTGTTCAATAGATTTATCGCATGCGCAGTCGGTGCAAATCGGTGGCTATCTTCAAGGTTTTTTAGGGAGTGATATACCGTATCTAGGAGAAGGTGTGCCTAATGATCTTCTGAGAGTCTTCCATGCAGAGAAGTTATGCGAAAATAAGGGAGCAAGACTTCCAACTGCACGAGAGTTTGCTCAAGTGGCGGAACAAAATCAAGGGCAAATACTCGAAGTCGAAGAGTATAATAAAGCTAATTTTCCATCAGGCTATCGCAAAGAGGATTTCAATAAGATCAATGCTATTAATTCTAATGGAGTTCGCGATGTCTTCTATTACAGTTCATCTAAATACCAGTATCAACCGGCTTTACACAAATCTTCAGTATGGACATCTTCTGAGTTACCAATGGTACGCGGTGATGATTATCAAGGTAGAAATTATGTTTTCCAGGCTCAGACTGGGAAATTTTTCGCTCAAAATGACACAGGTACTAGCGCCGCTCGATGTACTATTCCCTAGTTAAATTGTAACTGCACGCGGATTGTTAGTGCAGTTATTTGTCTTTAAATGTTGCGCCTCTGAGGTCAGAAGTCGAAACATAGTCTCCGCAGTCTGCGGCCCAGGTTTTACACTCTTCAGGGCAACTTCCGGCAGATTTACTAACATTTATTTTGCAGACCAGGGCAATTTGGGCATCGTCACAAGCCGATACAACGGCATGAATGCAGCAGCTTTTTTGTGATTTTTTAAATTCACGGAAAATGGCCTCAAAGCCCTTTTGAATTGTGGGAAGATCGTCACCCGAATAAATACATCGATTGTCAGAGTACTCAACAGCATGAACGTTGGTAAACATCGTAAATAAAAATACAAAGGCCAATAGCGACTTCATAATTTAGTGTCCTTTATCTGTCCTTTAAAATTTAAGTTAGTACTCTTGGTACTTATCGTCAGAAAATGGGTAATACTTGAATAAACACGCCTACGAATACGCGTTACCTGGGCGGCTAGTCTTAAGTCCTTGAAATCACAGGAGGTCGCTGGCGTAACGATAGCAGTAATTGCATTCTGCTAACTGGGCATAAAATCTCCAAATATGCATCTTGATAATACACATGTGTTTTTTAAAGTTGAACTTTAAAAAACACATGTGTATTATCATTTATATTATGTGGCAAAGAGACCTTGCTAATCGACTTGATAAAGCATTGAAAAATTTTTCGGCAATTGTTCTTACTGGGCCAAGAAGGGCTGGTAAAACTTTTTTATTAAAATCATTAAGGCCAAAAGCTCAGTATGTTTTGCTTGAAGACCCTGATATTATAACTAGAGCAAAATCGGACCCTCGTGCATTTTTGGAATCTTTAAGATTTCCTGTTATTTTGGACGAAATCCAAAATTGTCCGGAGTTGCTTCCCTATATCAGAACAATTATTGATTCAAAAAATAAAAAAGGACAATGGCTTATTACTGGTTCCCAAGAGTTTTCAATCATGAAAGGTGTTACCGAATCCATGACGGGAAGGGCCGCTATATTTCAATTATTACCATTATCATATCATGAAACCAAGCAGACATCGCCGCTAATCGGGGGATTTCCGGAAATATTAAAACGAAAGGCATTAAAAAATGACTGGTTCAGGTCCTATTTGCAAACATATATAGAGCGTGATATCCGAGAAATTATTAATGTTAAGGATATGAGTTCATACCGGTTGTTTATTCAACTCTTGGCTCAAAGAAACGGACAAGTTTTAAATAAAAGCGATCTCGCCGCACCGGTTGGAGTAAAGGTTCCCACTATCGCTCATTGGTTATCAGCTCTTGAAATCACCAATCAGATTTATTTTGTGAGACCCTATTTTAATAACTATGAAAAGCGTTTGATTAAATCTCCAAAAATATATTTTTTAGATTCGGGATTGTTATGCCACATATTGAATATTCAAACTGAAGCGGACCTGGTACGCCACCCTTACGCCGGATTTGTCTTTGAGGCCTATGTCTTGAGCGAACTCTTAAAAAGTCAAATCAACAAGGGTGCCGCAAAAGAAGTCTATTATTTTCGGGATGAGTCCGGACTTGAGATTGATTTTATGGTTCCCCGAAAAAACAATCATCTTGAACTGATTGAAGTTAAATACACAAAAACACCACTTCCCGCCATGGTTCAAAACTTAATATCGTTAAATAAAAAGATCAAAGATAAAACGACTATTTTATCTTTGATTCATAACGCGAACAGCGTGGATAATGAAATATTAACACAAAACGTAACGGCATATAATCACAAGACATATTTTTCAATTGATTGATTTTTAAAAGTATAAGATTTTTTGTACGTACATCATTCTGATGCAGATTGGTTTTGTGAAAACTTTTCGCGCTCGTTGATCCAGAATAAGAATTCAGCCGGGCTGAATTGGTGAGTGAGCAGCCCCAGCTTCAGAGATAATGAAAAGGCTTGGTTAAAAACCAAAGAGCGCTGGCGTCTTTCGCCTTTTTTAGAATAGATTTCAATTTTTTTGAGGGGTTCAATAAACTCCATAGCTTGAAAAAATACACCGAGTTCGGCTTTAAAAACACCGAGTTCATCACGACAGAAGAGTAAAAACTCTTCATTTTCTATTAAGTCGTTTATATTGAAACCTTTGGGCTTTGTTGCGTGCAGATACGAGGCCAAGATGACGGAGATAAGCTCTGTTGCATCTGCAAAATTAACTCCGTAATAATCAAAACCTCGAATGTGACATAAGAATTCTTCGCGTTGCTCTTCGTTTAAAAATAATTTATGAAAAGTCGGTAATAAGATTTCAAAAACATTCAGATCAAAAAGTTCGATTAAGGCCTGTTCGACATTTTTAAGTTTAAAAAACTTCAGCCACTCTTCGCGGCGACGGGGAAGAATGGTTCTTTTAAGTTCTTGTTTCAGCGTAACGATCTGGGTTCTTAATTCGGTTTCGATAGAAAAATTTAATTTTTGTGACAGACGAATGGCTCTTAAAATACGTATAGGGTCTTCGATTAATCGGGTTTGCGGGTCGCCGATCATTCGTAGGGTTTTCGAATGTATATCGTAAATGCCATTGCAATGATCGATGATCGTCTGGTCGATCGGGTCATAAAAAAGTGAGTTGATGGTGAAGTCTCTTCTGAAGGAATCCTCTTCGATATTTCCGAAAAAGTTTTCTTCAACTAAGCGACGGTTGTCCTCATCGGTGGTTTCAAGCTCCTCGGTGGTGGCGGCCCGACGAAAGGTGGCTATTTCGTAAGTGTGTTCGCCCCGCTTTGCATGCACGAGTTTAAATCTTCTGCCGATTATAAAACTATAGGGCACTTTTTTTCTGACTTCGCCTGGGAGCGCACTGGTGGCGATATCAAAATCTTTGGGTTTAAGGTTTACTAGAAGGTCGCGAACTCCACCTCCGACCAAATAGGCCTCAAAACCAGAGTCCTTTAAGCGTCGTAAAATTTGTACGGCATGGGAATCAATGTCATTGATCATTTCTTGTAGTTTTGAATTATAAAGTTTTAGTAGTGAAGAGTGATCTGGGTTCGACATTACTTATTTTTTAATTGAGCTTCGATTTCAAGTCGAGTACTTAAAGCAGTGTGCACACAGATAATTTTAATTATTCAATTTTGGGTACAAATGCTCAGCAAAGGGTCGTTTTTTTGCACGGCCTGATGGCCTTTTCTGCCAATTGGAGAAAAATTGCCAATAGATTAGAAAATCAATATCAGTGCTTAATCTATGATCAAAGAGGCCATGGAAGATCTTTTAAGCCCGATACTGGCTACTCATTAGATATACTTGCCGAAGACTTAAACAAAATAACAGCAGAGCTGGGCTGGGAGCAATTTCATTTAGTTGGTCACTCTATGGGTGCAAGTGTGGCCATGGTTTTTGCGCACAAGTTCCCAGAAAAAGTGAAAACTTTAACCTTAGAAGATATGGGCGCCAGTATTTTGGCTGATTCGTACAAGTATTATGAAAAAATGCTCAATTTGGTTCCGACTCCATTTGCTACAAAAGAAGCAGTTAATAATTTTTTTGAAAATGAATTCTTAAAATTATTTAGCCCGAGCGAGAACCCAAGGGTTTTGGTCAGTTTTTTACAGGCTAATATCGAAGAAAAACAGCCCGGCGGAGCTTATGATTGGAGATTCTCTAAACAGGCAATAATTGAAATTGCCAAACAAAGTCGCCAAAAAGATCGATGGTTGGAAGTTAGTTCTTTTAAGATGCCAGTGCTATTGATCAGAGGCGAAAACTCGCATGTATTTAGTAAAGAAGAGTTCCATAAAATGCAGCAAATAAATCCTCAGATCATTGGTGTTGAAATTAAGGAAGCCGGGCATTGGCTTCACTATGAAAAGTACGAGGAGTTCACAGAGAAACTGCTTAATTTTTTAAAGGAAAACTAGCTAGATCGTACTTATTGCACTGTTTATTGCACGATGCGCAAAAGCCTTCAAGCGTGACACAATGAGCGCTATCTAATATCACAGAAAGCTACATGAAGTATTCAGACCTTAATTTAGACCCCAGACTCCTTGCGGCCATTGAAAAACTCAACTATGCCGAAGCAACCGCCATACAAGAACAAACCATTCCCCATATTTTAGAGGGTCGAGATGTTGCAGGCCTAGCTCAAACCGGAACCGGAAAAACGGCTGCCTTTTTAATTCCACTTATTGAAAGAATTCTTAAAACTCAAGCCGAACCCGAAAACCCGCGCGCCATGAAAGATTGGACGGTACGGAGTTTTGTACTTATTTTGGTTCCTACTCGCGAACTGGCAGATCAGATAAACGAAAATGTTGAAAAACTCTCAAATGGTTGCGGTTTGAAAACTTATCCGCTTTATGGTGGAACCGGTTACGATAAACAGAAAGAAGCCCTAAGATCCGGCTTGCAGTTTATTGTATCAACTCCAGGTCGCTTGATTGATTTATACAAAGAAAATTTTGTTGATTTAAAGCAAGTGCGCGCCATTATTTTTGACGAAGCTGATCGTATGTTTGATATGGGTTTTAAAGACGATATGAAATATATTTTAGGTCGTGTGCCCAAAGACCGCCAATTTTTAGTATTCAGTGCAACTCTTAATTTTGATGTTTTAAACACAGCTTACCAATTTGGATCTGAGCCGGTAGAAATCAACATCAGCCGTGATCAGGCCAAAGCTGAAAATGTGCAGGATTTTATTTTTCATTTAGGTAATGATGAAAAGCCGCAATATTTATTGTCGCTTCTTAAAAAAGAAAATCCTAAGCAGGCGATGATTTTTACCAACTTCAAACATAATGTCGATCGCGTTGCTCTGTTTTTATTGGACAATAAAATTCCGGCAATGGGGATTTCAAGTTTAATGAGTCAAAGTCAGCGAAACAGTGTTATTGAGAAGTTTAAGGCTGATAACGATCAGAACATACTCGTTGCAACGGATGTTGCGGCCCGTGGATTAGATATCATGGGTGTGGATGTTGTTGTAAATTACGAAATGCCACAAGATGCAGAATCATATGTTCATCGCATAGGCCGAACAGGCAGAGCCGGCCGCGAAGGAAAAGCTTTTTCATTTGTCAGCGACCGCGATATTGACTCTTTAGAGCGAGTAGAAAATTACACTAAGAAAAAGATTGAGGGTATATTTTTGGAAGATCAAGAACTAGTTAAAGATTTTAAGCCTCTTAAATACGATGAAGCTTCTTTTAGAAATAGATTTGATGGCCCCAACAGCTCAGGCGGTAGATTTGCTGGCCGAGGAGATCGCAAGTCAGGTTCGAAAAAATTTGAAGGACGACCACAAGGTGGCAAAAAACCATATGAAAAATCGGGCTATGATCCAAATAAAAAGCCGGATTTAAAAACTTACAAACCTCAGGATCAAAAAGTGATGGACCAACCTAAAAAGTTTCAACCCTCTAAGCCGCAAATAAAGTCCGGTTACGTTGAGAAAAATAAATCAACATCTGCGAATGGCGCTACAAATGGTTCCGCTAATAGTAAATCGACGAAGAGGTCTTTTAGAAGCAACGCTTCGGGTTACAAGCCAAGACCGGTAACTCTATCACAAAAAGTTAAATCGTTTTTTCAAAAAATATTTGGTTAATTTAAAGGGCCACATATACCCCTATTTTAGACCACAATATGTTCATATATACCCCTATTTTAGACCTTTATGTTTCGCGGGACTTTGGGCCTACATTTTTCTATTTAGTATAACAATCATT
>JBBTEQ010000112.1:0-7247 GCA_038042235.1 Bdellovibrionota bacterium
GTTTTCAACAGGAACATAACCGCGTCCATAAGACACGATCAACTCAGCATTGAAATTGGCATTATTGCCAAGAGTTGCAATATGTTGATGTGGATTTAAAATTTCAATTTTATCAGATGTGCTGATATCGGCTGCCGTGATAACTCCCGGGCCTTTTTTTGAAATTCTTAAAGTCAAAGGTTCAGAATTAAATTGTCTGAAACGTACTTGCTTTAAGTTCAAAACGATATCTGAAACGTCTTCCAAAACATCAGGCATTGTTGAGAACTCATGTAAAACTCCATCGAATTTCACAGCTGTTACCGCAGAACCCATCATAGAGCTCAATAGAATTCTTCTCAATGAGTTACCAAGAGTAACTCCAAAGCCTTTTTCTAGAGGGCGAATAACAAATTTAGCATATTCCATAGACTGAGTATCTTTTTCGATCTCAAAGCCTTTTGGTTTAATTAATTCTCTCCAAAACTTATAATAGTGCTCTTGCATCATTGACCCCTTAGTCGCTAAAAATTTTTACCGAGAGTAGTACTCTATATTATCGAGAGTAATATTCTACGATCATACTTTCTTCTACAGGAATTGTTACTTCATCACGCATAGGAAGATCTTTGACCGTTCCCTTCAATGCAGCGTGATTTGCATCAAGCCAACTTGGAATTGTACGTCGTGCCACGGCTTCAATAGCAGATAATATTTTATTAACTTCTTTGCTTGCAGGCGCAACTTCTATTACATCGCCCTTTTTCACTAAGAAACTGGCAATGTTAACTCTTTTGCCATTTACTAAAAAATGGTTATGAGAAATCAACTGACGTGCTTCGCGGCGTGAGTTAGCAAAACCTAAAGTGTACACAACATTATCAAGTCTCATTTCTAAGAATTTTAATAATGCATTACCGGTGATTTCTTTTGATTGATCTGCAAGTTCGAAATACCTGTGAAATTGCTTTTCAGAAAGTCCATAATATCTTTTAGCTTTTTGTTTTTCACGCAACTGAAGCGCGAATTCCGAAAATTTAAGTCTTGATTGACCATGCTGCCCTGGAGGATATGGTCTTCTTTCAAAAGCACATTTGTCAGAAAAACATCTGTCACCTTTTAAGAAAAGTTTCATATTTTCGCGGCGACATAATTTACAAACTGAATTAGTTACACAACTCATAATTTACCCCAATTAAATTCTTCGACGCTTAGGCGGTCGACATCCATTGTGAGGGATTGGCGTAATATCTTTTAAAGATAATATTCTCATTCCAGTTCCAGCCAAAGCTCTGATTGCTGGCTCACGTCCTGCACCTGGTCCAGTTAAAAGAACTTCAACAGATTTCATTCCACTGTCCATCGCTTTTTTAGCTGCATCTTCACAAGCAACTTGAGCTGCGTAAGGCGTACCCTTACGGCTTCCCTTGAAGCCCATGTGTCCAGCTGAAGACCAAGAAACTGTATTTCCTGCTGGATCAGTGAAAGTAATAATAACATTACCGAAGCCAGCCGCTATATGGCACTGACCTTGTACGACATTTTTTTTAACTTTTTTCTTAGCCGTTGTCGGCTTTTTTTCCATTGTATTCGTTGTATTCATTTTATCATCCTATCCGATTTAAACAGCTTTTTTCTTATTAGCGACTGTTTTCTTAGGACCCTTACGCGTTCTTGCATTCGAACGAGTATTCTGTCCACGAACTGGAAGTCCTTTTCTGTGACGAACTCCACGATAACAGTTAACATCAGTTAAACGTTTGATGAACATACTGATGTCACGTCGTAAATCACCTTCAACTTTAAACTTAGTTTCAATCAATGCACGCATTGAAGCCAGATTTTCATCTGTCAAAGCATCAGTTCTTAAGTTATCGTTAATACCAACAGCTTCACATATTTGACGAGCACGTGAACGCCCAATTCCGAAAATATATGTTAAGGCGACTTCAACCCTTTTATTGCGAGGTAAGTCGATACCCATTAAACGTGCCATAACTTAGCCCTGCCTTTGCTTGTGCTTTGCGTTCTCACAGATAACTCTGATAACACCTTTTCTTTTAATAACTTTACATTTATTACATATCTTTTTAACTGATGGTCTAACCTTCATAATAATACTCCGCCACCTAATGTGGTCTCTTCACACGATCTTTTTTATGCGAAAGGTTACAATTAGTAACACTGTCCGTAATTCTAGTCTAGCCCTAATTAGCTAATTCTAGAATTTTGATAATCTGTTCAAAAACCAAATTCGGATCCCGATTGCTGTCTAATTCAGTCAAGTTTCCCTGCTGTCTATAGAACTCAATTGTGGGCCCCGTATTCTTTTCAAACTGAGCAAAACGCTCACTTATAACTTCTTCCCTGTCATCAGGCCTATGAGCAAGAGAGCCTCCACACTTTTCACAAATGTGGCCCTTACTCGAAGGTTTTGTTTCGATATGGTAAATTTCACCACACTGAGAACAAGTTCTGCGACCGGTAAGACGCTTTATTAAGACCTGAGGATTGATCTTAAAATATACTACATTATCGATCTTCAGTGCTCGTTTTTTAAGCATAGAGTCTAAACTCATTGCCTGAGCCACCGTTCTAGGAAAACCATCAAAAATAACTGACTTTCCCGACTGCTGAACAATGTAAGCCTCAACTAAGTTAATCATAACTTCGTCTGGAACCAACTTACCCTGATCCATATAACCCTGAGCCAAAAGACCAGTCTCCGTTTTTTGAGCTATAGCAGCTCTTAAAACATCTCCCGTACTCAACTGAACAAAGTTATATTTTTCAATAAATCTCCTGGCCTGAGTACCTTTACCCGAACCTGGAGCGCCTATTAAAATAATATTCAAAACTGAACCCTTCTGCTGCGTATTTTAACGCCCTTAAGAAAGGAATCATATTTACTAGAAAGCAAATGAGATTGAATTTGCTGTGATGTATCTATAGCAACACCCACAAGAATCAGCAAACTTGTTCCACCAAAATAAAATGGTATATTCATAAGTTGAACCAGCAAACCAGGCAAAATACAAACCACACAAAGATAAAAACAACCTAAAACGTTGATCCTATCCAACACGTAACGAATAAAATCAGCGGTGCTTTTTCCAGCTCTTATTCCTGGTACAAAGGCGCCTGATTTTTTCAGGTTTTCAGATACTTCATCTGCATTAAATACGATGTCCGTGTAGAAGAACGAAAAGAAAATAATAAACAATACAAACAAAATGTTAAAAATAATCCCATCCGGGCTCAAAGAATCTGTCATAGCATTAAGCCAAGGTAAATTCATAAACTGGGCGAGTGTACTTGGAAACATCAACAGTGAGCTGGCAAAGATCGGTGGAATAACACCAGCAAAATTAATTTTAATCGGTAAATGGCTAGATGCCAGAGAACCCATATTATTGTTTGCCTGCTTTTGACTGTATTGAATAGCAATTCGGCGTTGCGCAACTTCCATAAAAATAACTGCTGCGATCACAATCAACATGAAAACAAGCATAACCAAGGCTAAAATTACTTTCAGCTCACCTGATTTTACAAGTTCAAATAATTGCATAGCACCCGATGGAATCGCCGCCGCAATACCAGTGAAAATAATTAATGATGTCCCATTACCAATACCGCGTTCGGTAATCTGATCACCGAGCCACATAATAAAACAAGTACCTGCAACTAGCGTTAGTACAGTTATAAATTTAAATGGAAAAATCCCAAGAGACCCTGATGACAATAGCGACTGACCAAGGCCAGTTGTCTGACTGGCTAGCCAAGTGCTGATACCATAACCTTGAATAACTGCTAAAGCGACAGTTGCGTATTTAGTGTATTGGGTTATTTTTTTACGACCAGTTTCGCCTTCTTTTTTTAGAGACGCTAAGAATGGAACGGCCGATGTTAGTAATTGGAAAATAATAGAGGCCGAAATATACGGCATAATTCCCAATGCGAAAACAGAAAATTGTGAAAGTGCACCACCGCTGAATGTATTGAATAATCCAAAAATACCACGGTTTTGAGAGTTGAAAAACTCAGAAACAGCTAGCCCATTAACACCAGGAGTTGGAATATGAACGCCAATCCTGTAAACAGCCAGACAAATTAAGGTGAAAAATATTTTATTCTTTAGACTCCCTAAACCTTTGCTGTCGTTATGATCCGCCACTACTTGATTACCTCAGTTTTGCCGCCAGCCTTTTCAATAGCTTCTTTAGCTTTTGTGCTGAATGCATGAGCCTTAACAGTAAACGCTTTAGTTAACTCACCTTTTGCTAAAATCTTTACTTGTGCTTTTTTTGTAATTAATCCTGCCTTATATAATGAAGTCGGATCAACAGTGCCTGTAACTTTACTTAAATCTGATAAATTTACGATTTGAAAAACGTTTGCGAAAGCAACGTTAGTGAAACCGAATTTTGGCAAACGACGAGACAATGGAGTTTGTCCGCCCTCAAATCCACGTCTTACAGTTCCACCGGTACGAGCCAACTGACCTTTATGTCCCTTGGTTGCCGTTCCGCCCATTCCTGAACCGATGCCACGACCGATTCTTTTTTGGTAATGCGTTGATCCCTTTTTAGGTTTTAATGCTGATAGTAAACTCATAAGACTGCTCCGATTATTTTAAATTATTTTTTTACAGTTATATCAACTAAATGTTGAATTTTATAAAGCTGACCTCTGTTTGCCGGAGTATCAGTTTTAACAACAGTTTGATTAATTTTTCTTAAGCCTAATGCATGCATCGTCTTTATTTGTGTCGGACTACATCCAATAGTAGATTTTTTTAGTTTAATTTCAAAGGTCTTAGCCATTTAGCGCTCCCGCCTTCTTTAACTGTTGCAAACCGTTTAGTGTCGCGCGAACAGCATTGTGAGGATTTCTTGTACCCACACATTTAGTTAAAATATCTTTAACCCCAACCGACTCAAGAACCGCACGAACCGCTCCACCAGCAATAACGCCTGTACCAGCTGTCGCAGGTTTCATAATAACTTTGGCTGCGCCAAATTTACCGATAACTTCATGAGGTATAGTTCCATCCTTAAGGTTAACATCTCTACAAGATTTTTTTGCAGATCTTGTTGCTTTACCAATAGCTTCCGGTACTTCGCCGGCCTTACCACTACCAAAACCAACCTGGCCCAGTTTATCGCCGACAACAACGAGTGCTGCAAAAGAAAATCTGCGACCGCCCTTAACAACTTTAGTTACGCGGTTAATCGCAACTACTTTTTCTTCCATATCATTTACGTTCATTTTTTCCATTAAATCTCCGATTTATAACTTAATTAAAAATTCAGACCCGCTTCACGAGCACCATCTGCTAAAGATTGAACTCGACCATGATAGATAAATCCATTTCTATCAAAAACAACTGATTTGATTCCCTTTTTCAAAGAGGCTTCAGCAACAGCCTTACCCACTACTTTAGCAAGCGCCTTACCGGTTTCTTTAGCATCCATTGTTAAAGATGAAACAGTCAGTATGGTTTGCATTGAATCATCATTAATAATTTGTGCGTACATATGCTTAGCACTACGAAAAACACATAGACGAGGTCTTTCAGAAGTACCTTTTACGGTTTTTCTGATTCTGATTTTTTTCTTCATTCTGTTCTTCGTCTTTGGAGACGTGTGTTTCGAAACTCTTACCTTCATAAAAATACCTCTTAGTTACTAATTTAATCTACTACTTACCTGCGGACTTACCGGCTTTACGACGGATATGTTCACCGGTATAACGTACACCTTTACCTAAATAAGGCTCTGGTGGTCTGAAGCTTCTGATTTTTGCAGACACTTGCCCAACTAAAGCTTTATCCGCTCCAGTCACGCTAATTGTTATTTGCTTATCAACTTTAATTTCAATTCCTTCCGGAATTTCAAAAAATATTGGATGAGAAAAACCTAAAGAAAGTTCAAGTTTTTTACCTTGCACATTTGCACGATAACCCACGCCATGAAGTTCTAAAGATTTTGTAAAACCCTTAGTTAAACCTTCAACAGCATTTTGCAAAAGAACTTTATATAAACCATGTAAAGATTTTGATTCTTTAGAGTCATCAACACGCGATAGTAAAACTTTTTTTCCATCAAGTTTTGCTGTGATTCTAGAGTCTAAATCATACTTTAAAGAAGATTTAGCTCCTTTAACTGTAACAAGTGTATTAGCAATTGTTACTTGTACTTTATCATCGAAATTAACTGGATATTTACCTATTCTTGACATAACACCCTACCAAACTAAGCAAAGCAGTTCGCCACCTAAGTGGTTACTTTTAGCATCTTTGCCTGTCATGATTCCTTTACTTGTGCTGATAATTGATTGGCCTGTTCCAGATCTAACAACCGGAATTTCATTTACGTTAATATAAACTCTGCGGCCCGGTGTACTGATTTTTTGCAAGTTAGTAAAACCAGGATTGCCGACTTCATCATACTTTAAATACACACGCATAATTCCCTGCTTGCTGTCCTTCGCTACTTTATAGCTACGAGCAAAGCCTTGGCTGATTAAAATTTTAGCCACGTTTTCGCGAACTTTTGATGCTGGCATATCTACTTTTTCAAGTTTAGCTGCTGATCCATTTCTGATTACAGTTAACATTTGTGCAATTGTATCCATATATCCCCTTACCAGCTGGCTTTCGTCACGCCAGGTAACTTACCATCAAGCGCTAGTTGTCTAAAAGCAATTCTTGAAAGACCAAATTTACGATAATTACCACGTGGTCGACCAGTAATCTGGCAACGAGTTGTAACCCGATTCGGAGACGTATTACGAGGTAAGGCTTGCAATTTATTTCTTGCTTCTGTTCTTTCCTCATCTGAAAGAGAGAAATTAACAGCCTTCTCTCTTAATTCGGCACGAAACTTCCAGTACTTGGTAGATTTAGCTTTTTTATCGTTATTTTTTTCAATCGCTGCTTTTCTGGCCATTTTTTATCCTATTACTTTCTGAAAGGCATACCGAGGGCTTCTAATAAAGCCTTGCCTTCGTTGTCGTTACCGGCAGTTGTACAAATTGTAATATTCATACCACGAACTTTTTCGATTTTATCATAATTGATCTCAGGGAATACAATCTGTTCCTTAAGACCCATGTTGTAATTGCCACGTCCATCAAAACCTTTTGGAGGCAAGCCACGGAAGTCACGTACACGAGGTAATGCCAAAGATTGCAAGCGATCTAAAAAAGACCACATTTTTTCTCTTCTTAAAGTTACGCGAACACCGATTGGTATTCCTTCTCTTAAT
>JBBTEQ010000113.1:0-8985 GCA_038042235.1 Bdellovibrionota bacterium
CGCCGCAAAGCTTAAAAACAAAACTGATAAAATTAATAAAAACAACTTCATAAAAACCCCTTTAACATAAAATTATAAATATAAATCCTGCGAGGCCGGTGAAATAATATCAAGTAAATTACTAAAAGTGCTCGCTACTTGCGAGGCCACTGTCGGACCTTCGGCGCTTTCAACCTTGGCAATTTCTCCGGATGACTTATATGTTACTTTAATTGTACCTAATCCCGGCCTAGAAACAACCGAGGGTTTTCCAAACCTATCGTCGTAATCGATTTTAACAATTTTTTTGGCGTGATCGGTTATAGAGGCAATTCGGCCTGTGAGGTCGTAGGTGATATTGATTTTTTGGCCATCACTGTTTTCGGCGTAAACCAAATTATTTTTAGCATCATATTTAAAAGAGGTCGTTAAAACTGAAACAGCCTTTCCTTTTTCATCAAAAAAAGAACTTTTCACGCTAGCTACTTTTTTGGTAGCAGGGTCATGGGTGAATTCGATTTTAGCATTAGAAGATTCTTTAACTTTAATTTGCCCATCTGGATAGTATTCAAAAGTTACTCTCTCATTGTTTTTCTTAATTGATACGGCTTTGCCGAGGGTGTCGTGATAAGTGATGTCTCGTGTGCTGCCACTGATATTGGTTAGAACTCTGGATAATATAACCTGTCCGCTTGGCAGCTGTTTATGCCAGAACTCATATCGATGATTGGCAACGACTTCTTTGCCGCATGTTTTAGTGACTGATGACCAATAATGGTATTTAGGATTTGATGTGGAGAATTCATACTTATAGTTCTCGACGCATTTTTCTCGGTTAGTAAAACTTAACACCCAGTCTTTTATATTATCATATTTAACACTGATAAAGGTTTTATCCGGCCAAGTGGCTTTTGTTAAATTATGAAATTCATTGTATTCATAGGTGTAAACGTCTTTATCTGATTTGGCCCAGGCATTTTTATTCCAGATGAGATCATCCTGAGAATTATAGCGGTACTCGGTTGTAATGCTATTAGGGCCGACAATTTGTTTAACTTTTTTAGTGTTGTAATATTTGAAAGTCAGTCTTCTTGAGTTATTATCTTCAATTTGTACTAGTAAATCTTTATCATAATCAAATTTTAAAAAATTGCCATTTTTATCGTAATTGTGTGTTAGACGCCCCTGCAAATCGAAGCGTTGATAACTGCCATCGGGTAAGTTTCGGGTATAAAATGTTTTATTAAAAATCACATTTTCAACTTCTTTTCCATTGGCCATAAACTTGGTGCCGACCTTGATTGGTACCGATATTTTATATTCTGCTGCATAGTCCATTCGTAGTTCATCATCTTCGACTAAGTCGACAGACAGTTTTTTCCAGTAGTCGGCAGAGGTCACTTTAATTTTGGGGTTTGCTTTCATTTTTGCAATAATCTGAGTTATTGTGTCATCGACGTCTTTTCGGGTGATCTCGCGAGCAGAAAAAAGTACTTCTTGGCCATCGCCGCATTCAGAAATTTTGATATTGCCTTCAGAAGTGGTTTCAAGTTTGGTTTCGAATGTGGAGCACCAGCCAAAACCGAACATCCCATTAAAAAGTGTTCGACTTTTATAGGCTCGTAAAACCTTCATATCATAACCGTTGCCCGGAACCTCAAGATCTGTCCAAATATTTGAATAACTCGCACTGTTCATATCGACTAAGGCGTGAACTGGCTGGTAATAAAATACTGCGGATAACAATAAAGCCAAACTGTACTTCATATTAAGAATCTCCATCTACACCTTTATTGTAACAATTTTTTTGATCATCACTCCACCGATAACTTGTAAACACAGCATTCCAGCAAGCATAATCAGGCCCCAGGTCGTGGTGAACATCGGTGATATATGGTCTGGGTCTAGAATATAAAACACACCCATCAGTAAAAATGGAATAGAGGTAACAATAATACCCTGCATAATTCCTTGCGCCGTCATCGCTGAAATCTTTTTTTCGAGCTTTTGTCTTTCACGGATAGTTGAAACAATAGTCTGGAAAGTTTCTGATAGATTGCCGCCGGTTTCTTTTAAAATATTAATCGCCACAACCAGCATTTGCACATCAGGTCTTGGGATACGAAAAGACAGGTCAGTTAACGCTTCTTCAAAGCTTTGACCGAACTGGGTTTGAGTTATGACTTGTTTGAACTCTGCGCTGATGGGATTTCCCATAATCTCGATAACCCTTTGCATGGCTTGCTGCGGATTAGCACCTGATTTAATACCATTACCCATGATTGTCAGGCCATCAACCATTTGATCAACAAATTGACTGCAACGTTTTTCATAAAGAGATTGAAATATGATTGGTGGCATTTGAAAGCCGGCGATACCAAAGGATATTCCTAAAAAAAGTCCGGCCGGGATGTTAGGCCATACAAGCATAAAAAATAGAAAACCTATGCCGAAACTTGAAAGTAACAATATGTGGGTTACTTTTTTTTCATCCACGTCCATGCCTAATAGTTTCATGTGCATCATAATCGAGTTTTTTTTGCCCTGACTTTTATCATAGAGTTTAATAAGAATTTTATCAGCCCAAAAATAGATAGTGAAAAATACGGTAATGCCGAATAGGGGTAAAGAAATCCAGTCATATTTTAACAGCGACTGCATAAATGGAATGTCTGTATAATCCATAAAGAACTCCTTTCTAAATTAGCTCACTAGCCCACTTTTTTTGTAGGCGGTAGTGAATTGGGCGGTCCAGCTGAGCCGGCCGCTTTGGGTGATTCATTTGAGAAAATTTCCATCGGAATATGGCCGCCTTTATCTTTGATTTCCTGTACAAACGAAGGAACAGTACCGGTAGATTGAAACTGCCCGAGGATTTTTCTATTTTTATCATAACCTGTTTCTTTATATTTAAAAATTTCGGCCAAAGTAACAACTTCGCCCTGCATGCCGACAACCTCTGTGATACTAATTATTTTACGACTGCCATCTGACAATCGAACAATCTGCACGATTAAATCAATGGCTCCCGAAATTTGTTCGCGAATGGCGCGAACCGGTAAATCTAAACCAGACATCATGACAAGTGTTTCAAGACGCGCAAGGCATTCTCGTGGAGAGTTGGCATGAGTTGTAGTCATAGAACCATCATGTCCTGTATTCATTGCCTGTAACATATCTAAGGCTGCACCGTCGCGAGTTTCTCCCACCACAATTCGGTCCGGACGCATACGCAAAGCATTTTTGATTAAATCCCGAATAGTAACGGCATTAGTGCCTTCCATCGAAGGGGGACGAGTTTCAAGTCGCACAACATGCTCTTGCATCATCTGCAACTCAGCGGCATCTTCAACGGTGATAACCCGTTCGTTTGACGGAATAAATTGCGAGATCATGTTAAGTAGTGAGGTCTTACCAGAGCCGGTACCGCCACTGATCACGATATTATATCCGTACTCAACTGAAATTTTTAAAAAATCGATCATGTTTTTTGTAGCACTACCATAATCAATATATTTTTGAGCATCAATTCCGCCCTTTTTAAATTTTCGAATTGTTAATGCGGGTCCATCTATTGCCAAAGGTTCAATGACAGCATTGACACGACTGCCATCTTTTAGACGGGCATCTACATAAGGTGTGGCATTGTTAATTTGTCGTCCGAGTGGAGTTACTATACGTTCAATGATGCGCCTTAAGTGATCATTTGACGTAAATTTAATGCCACTCAGTTGCACCTTTCCACTTTTTTCTATAAATATCTTACCGGCGCCATTCACCATAATCTCTGAAATAGCTGGGTCGGCTAACATGTCTTCCAGTGGACCAAGACCAAGAGCTTCTTCTAAAACATCTTTAACCAATTTTTGTCTTTCATCACGCGCTAGCTCTGGAGCTTCTTTATCAACAATCAATCCGATATCTCTTTGTGTTTTACTACGCACTTCTTTTTCTTTGGCTTCACTGTCGCCAGCTTCGGCCAATATTTTTTTTAAGTCTATGGTTCTGATCAATTCAGAATGAACCCTTAATTTTAACAGAGTTTTGGCATCATATCCGGAGGCACCAGAACTCGCGCCAACGCCCAGCACGGAACCGGTTACGGAAGTAGTTGGGGACGTGGGTTTTGGTTTTTGTACAACTTTCAATTTTTGTAAAATTCCACCGGTTAGTTTTCTGACCAAATCGAAGTAAGCCGCAGAAAGAGGGGATTTTGAGTTGGTCATAACAAAAAGTTTTGAGTTTGCTAATGAAGCGGCCGTTGTAGCTTCATCTGAGGGAATTAAACTCAGGGGTACAAGGCCTAAATGTTGTCCGATAACCTGTGGCGCAAGGCCTGCGTTATTGAATTTGTTCAAAATAAGTTGAAACATTTCTTTAGGGTAAGCTTGCGCAAGCAGATCATTAACTAATCTTTGCGTTTGTTGAACCACCAATATTTCAGGAGTCGATATAATTGTAATAGCAGTGGCCTCTTGTAAAATAGTGGCTTGCATAGGGCCGATGTCGTTTCCCAAATCAACAACGATAAACTTGAAAGATCTAGAAAGATATTCAAGGAGTTTAGATAAATTATCGGATTGAACGTTAAAAATTTCTTCTGGCCCACGCACGGCGCCTAAGTAAGAAAATCCACCTGGGTGGGGTGTTACAATTTGTTGTAGCGGTGTTGCGTTGAGTGATTGTTGTTGGTTGGCGAGTTCACGTAAAGTTTTGATCGGTTTCAAACCGGTGATAATGTTTTGATCGCCGACACTTTTGGAGTCGCAATCGATTAATAGCACTGAGGTTCTTAACTCCGCAGCAAGTACAGCGGCAAAGTTGGCGGCAAACACCGATTTGCCGACGCCACCTTTACCACCAAGTACGGCTATTAAATTACATTGAGGATTAATGGGCAAATGCGACCTCCGCTATATAGGTTTCTTTTCGTCATAATTACAAGAATACTTGATAAGACCTAGAGCTAGTCGCGTAACCTAAATTTCTTTTTAACCTGCTCTACGCCAGAGCTGGCTGAAGATTTAATAATAGGTGTAACAAAGACTACAAACTGAGAGTTATCGCGATTAAAGGACTTGCTGGCATCTAGCGTAATAATGAACTGATTATTGGGGGTAACAGGTGAGCCAAACGAGGTCTCGGTTCCTTTTTTTATCACACCACCAAAGGCAGCGCTTTGGCGATCACGTACGGAAATGGTGGTATCAACTGTTGTTGTTGTTTGTTTTTCTACTTCGCCACCAGCATTAGAAACACTCACACTGAGCCCTTTAAGCTCGACTAGCCCTGATCGTTCAGACTTAATTGTTGGTGTTACACGAAGGGATACTGTTGCATTGATAGTTGTTGCTGTTGGAAGACCACCCGCTACAGTTGGTGGCAGCGTCGGACCAGCGGTTATAACATTTCTGGTTATGCTTCCTTGAATTTTATCCTGGATCAGTATTGAGGCTGTATCTAATACTTTGGCGTAACCATGTTTTTTTGACCAATTAAGTTTGGGTAACAGATTGTTTAATAAGTTGATTGTGGAATCGATGGTTGAATTCGCGGGTTGCCCGCTGCTGCTCAGGGCGCTGAAAGCCGGAGAGAACGTGAATCTGAAGCCTTTGCTGTAGTTGTCGCCGAATTTTACAAAGTGCGCTACAATCTGAATCATCTTAGGTGGAGGTTCAACTTTTTCATCATCTTTTCTGACAGTGATCAGATCAATAATAAAACTTTCAACTGTTGGGTTTTTGCGACCATTAATAGTAACAATACTGAAGTCAGACGGAGTTTTTTCAACAACTAAATCCGGTATATAGAGTTTTACAATTTCAAAAATTCGTTTTTTTTCAGAGTCTGAATTGACTTGACCTTCAAGTTTAAGGAAGCCGCCGACTGCACTTATTCTGACTTCAGGATTATTAACTTCAGTCGTAATAAAATCCGCAATTTTTTTCCAAGATAACGGGCTTAATGTCGCTAGAGATCTAACGCGCCCTTCGTATATTCCGGTAATTTGTCCGATACGAACCAGATCTTTAGGTATCAGCACGTAGCCATCAATATAAATAACATCGTTGATGATTTTAAATTCGATACCCTCAACATCGCCTAATAAAGCTTGAACTTCTCTTAAGATTCTTTCGTTGGCATCGTCTCGAATAGTAAATCGGATCTCAACAAGTATCTGACCAGTTGCTCTATCTTTTAATGTTGTAATGCCGCTACCAGCTTTTCTGGGAAAAATTCTGAAAAAATCAGTATCTTTGATTCGTTTGATATCAAAAAAATCTGTTCGACCGCCAATGGCAATCTCTTTATCGGGAATTAAAAACTCCTCATCATGCTCCACCCCAATTATTAAACTGATGTGGCGTCGAATACGCTTAGCATTTGGTACTTCAGTACCTGTCGGGGCATTGCCTGTAGATGAAGTCGTCGCCGGAATATCAGCAGGAGTTATCTGAGCTTGCGTCGTCAGACAGAGTAGTAACATTATTGCGAGGCTCATGATTTTTAAAAGTTTCATCCTGACACATAATATACTGGATATTGGTCAGGATTACTATTATTTGGGTGGCTGTTGCGACGAAAATCCAGGAGGTGCGCCTGTTGTTCGGTACTGTATTGATTCCGAATTCGAAGCAGGAACCCGAGGCTGGATTTTTCGGTCATGTGGGTTGCGTAATAAAAAATACAAGCTACTTGCATTTGTTGCTGCCAGATAAACTAAGTCCTGAGCTTCCTCAATTTTTGCCTCAATTGTTATTGTTGAATATTTTGTGTCTCCGGTGAGGCTGGTTTGAATCAAACTTTTTCCGGACGGGTCCCTCTCAATAGTTCTTGGTAAATTATTATGCACATTAATACCAGTGGCCAAAATAACCACATCTTGCATTAATACACTGACTTCACGTTTTTGATTAAGGCCTTTACCTGAATCAACAATGGCCATTATATCAACTCGATCTCCCGGTCTTATAAGCCTTGCGTTGGCGCGATCATCGTTAACCGGTATAGTAACAGCCCGTTTTCCGGGAGAAACTTGAATAGCCATTCCTGTTTCTGGGCCTGGCTCAAGAATTTTATTTTTAGTCAGGGTTTGTCCTTTTTTTATCGGAATGGCCGCAACTCCGCCCACAACCGATGGAATTGTATCATAGGCATCAGGTTCCGCATTGCTGCGGTTTTTTTCGACGATTTCTAAAACATTATCGTAGATGGTGTCCATTTCGTTGATATCTACACGGGCAACGACAACACGTGCCTTATCACCGGCCGCTTTTTGGAGTTCAGCTTTTTTTTCTTGCGAATAGGAATAAAGCATAAATGTTGCAAATACACCTGCACCTATTGAGATCCATAAATTTCGAGATTCGTTGGGTCCCATTTTCTTCTCCCATCAATTAACCTGTTTAAATTAACTGTGCCAATTTAGTGGCTACTTACTTTCACAATCGGCAGAAACACACATACCATAAACGGTCTTGACCCAAATTCTAGGCGTTTGTATAGGGGATCCAGGGTCTGGTTTATAGTCTGGGTCAGCCGTTCTCCAAACATTCCCGCTTGCAGACTTGTCGTAACTGCGACAACCATTATCATCACAAATCTGACCTGCTTGAGCGATTCCAGCCAGTCCTCTTTTAGGGTCGTTCTTGGCATAATTAAAAGTAATATTTCGTACAGTTGTGGGCCAAGTTTGCTTATCTATGACATCGTCCTGCTCACTGCCATCTTTGGTTACACCATGAACGCGATTGTTCGAAAGTTTGTAGTTGGAAGGTTGGTCGGTAGTGGGTTCCACTCCTGGGCGAAAATACATTAAATTTGATTTAAAACGAAATGTCTCAATAGCGTAATTGTACGAACCTATAGAGTTTAATATTCCCGAATGTATAGCGCCAAAAAAGCCCAACGAAAAATTAAAAACCAGTACCAACAAAAAAAGCACAGGTATGGCTTCGATTAAGGCCATACCTTTTTCGGACTCTTTAAACTGACGTTTTTTTCTTTTAGATAAAGGTTTAAATATTCGCATAAGTTTTAGCATCCGTTGTCCTCACCGATGGTGGCTGCAGCATTTATTCCTTGTAGCTGTGCGGCGCTGGACATAGGTGCTTGGTCAGCAAGAGCGTCACCTTCTAACTTTTTGATGCCATTTATATAACGTTTTTGATTATCATTAAAAAAACTAATACATTCATCTTGGCTCGGGTGTCGGATGATGAAGGCTCTTATCGGAAATTCAAAAAAACTTGGATCTTCGGCAACTTTTCCTAAAAACGGAATTTGCAATCCAGAAAAAAGCTTGAGCCTTATTTTAGCGCTGGCCCCTGTCCAGGGTTGCCGATCATTATTTTTTCTATCATCAGCGCTAATTTCTGAACTGAATTCCGGCTCAATAACGCTTAAATCACCAATTTTTAAATTAGTTTCAAGAAGCTCAAACCATTCTCTACCACCAGCACCGTTTCCGGTTAACATCGGAAATTTGGCTGTTAAATTCAGAAATTTTTTTTTCGCACCTTCGTTGGCAATAGCAGCATTTATATTACCTGCAGAATGGTTTCGCGCAGTTGACCAAACTATATATTGAGCCACTTCAATCGTGGCTAATGAAAAGGTTATACCGAACATAAAGATACCGACGCCTAAAACCATAACGAAGGAAAATAAAAAATCCGCCGCTATAAAGCCGGAAGAGTTCTGTAAGCGTGAAGGTTTTGAACGACTGATCATCGTGGGGCCGAACTCAAAGATCGTGCAATTGCATTAGGGTGACATTTGCCAAGACTGACAGCTGTTTTTCCGGGAACTTTACAACCGCCACCTTCGGATTTCCATACGCCATAGCCAGCCATAGTAGCAACACTTTGAATGGGTTTTTGAACTAATTTTGAAATCAATTTATTATCACGAAGGTAATTTGTAAGCGCAAGAAATGCGCCAATAAGAATGGTCATCAAAAGTAAGGATTCAATTGCGAATTGGCCTTGATTATTTTTGAGAATA
>JBBTEQ010000114.1:0-6015 GCA_038042235.1 Bdellovibrionota bacterium
AATGAAGGCCGCAGCGGGTTTACATGTTCTACAGGATTCATTTTCTCATGCGGGCACTATTTCAGAATTAGGTCATGCACATTTTGGACATCACCCGGATCGCCCTTATGCAAGCCAAGAAAATGTTGAACAATATTTTGCAATGTGCAGATCTACTTTTAAAGCCCTCGTTGCGATTCGCTCATTGTTACCTATGCAGGGAATTGATACAGAGGTTAATAACTTTGCAGATATTCCTAATTATATGTTAAAGGCAGAAGATTTAGCGGATATTTACACTAATCTGACGAATGTGCGTAAAACGATTTCAAGTAAGATTTTAAATGACCCTAAATTCGTCAAATTTGCATTAGATCATGTTTTTACTCGCGCGCAAAAAGTGAATTATGTTGGCGAGGGCTTTCAAAAGCACTTAAATAATTTTAAACCTGGTCAAGATACATACGCTGCTGCGGGCTCGGTTGCTAAATCTTTGCCGCCTGAAATGGTAAATCTAGAAGCCATAATGAAAGACACTGGTGGGCCAGCCAATATAGATTCCGAATATATTTTGTCTATGGGTGGAATAGCTGAGTTTACAACAAGAGTTATTAGAAATTTAATGAACGGCATAGTACCAAGAACTCTGAGTATGAATCGCCATCTATTTGAAACTGAAGAAGATGGTCCCGTATGGATAAAAGAAATAGATATGCGAGTGGCTAATATGCGCATATTAATCTATGAGATGTTCGGAAAGAATATTCGTTTTGTAAATAGTAATACGAATAGCCGTTATGGTTATTTACTCGAGATGAGCCGTAGCCCCGAAGCTAAACCCGTATTTCCTAAGAAAAAAGGCTCGTCGGAATATGCAACTTATTCAGAAAATGAAAAGTACAAATTCAATCAAATGATTTTTAAATTTTTATTTCCTAAACTTGCTGATTTTTTAAAAAATGACAC
This sequence comes from Bdellovibrionota bacterium, assembly GCA_038042235.1. Taxonomy (GTDB): domain Bacteria; phylum Bdellovibrionota; class Bdellovibrionia; order Bdellovibrionales; family Bdellovibrionaceae; genus Pseudobdellovibrio. The sequence goes on from JBBTEQ010000114.1 coordinate 946, forward strand.
GGAAGAGCTAGTTCGATTATCTCAATTTATAATTAATGTTCAAAAAGACAAGCCCGAAAACAAAACCTTTATAGCTAAGGTGGGAAATGTTTATAAAACAGTTCGTGACTTCGCTGAGGTAAAGGGATTTTTTTCGAATTCCGTAGAAAAATTTAATTTAGCCTACGATGATATCGCACGGGGCCGCTTGGTTCCGAATAGTTACAATCGTTACTTTACAGTGCCAGTGCTCTTGCAGAAACAAATTGAGCTAGGCGTGTTCAAACACCTGCTGAGTAATCAGCAGGTGGATAATCTAGTCATTTTGAATAATAAACCTTAACTACTACAAACTGATTTAGCTTAATACAGTTTTTTACTTTAGTCTTCATTTGAGACAAAAATAATCTTATTTTGAAACACGAAAATCTGGCATGAAAAAAATGTTAAAGTTTTGGTTTGGTCTAGTCGATAGGCTATTCAGTTAAACACTTTATAATAGCTGGAGGCTTTTGTGGTACGTGTATTTTTAAAGCTGACACTTTGTTTGATTTTACTAACTACAGGCTGCACTGGGGGATCTAGTGATTCGCCCTCTAGTATAGGCAGCATAACGGATGCAATAAAAGATATCGTTAGCCCTTCTGTAGACCCCAGTGTAAATAAAGCTTCAGCTCAAATATCAGAAATCCAAAGCGAATTAAATAAAGATAACACCTATGCCTTAACCCAAGATGATGTAGCTACGCTTAAAGCAGAAAATCTAGCGGTGAATGAAAAAGAAATCAAAGCGTGGGTGAAGTAATATGAAAAGCTTATTTATTTTATTTACTGTGCTTTTTACATTTATTCAGGCGCAGGCGGATAATTCTTCATCGAAACTGGGTGGGGTACTAATTAGCGTTTCAGCAGAAAATAAGGCTGCTAAAAGCGGTGATGTCGTAAAGTTTTCAGGTATCATTAAGGTTTTAGATAAAGACAAAGATCACGGTCATCATAAAGGTAAAGATGAAGATGATCATAAAAAAACTTTGCTGCAGATTTTTCAAAAAGACGGGGTGGGTATTGTTGGTACGTTTCCCAGTGAAGCCGTCGATATTTCAAATAGTTTAGAGTTAACTAGTGTTAGAGAAGATGAAATTAAATTTTCTTTTACCACAAGTAGCATAAACGCAAACGACCTGAACCAATTTTCGGTTAAAGTGTATAATAACCATAAAAATAAAGAGCAGTTATCGCGCCTAGCGCAAATCAGAGCCAAAATCGAAAGGCGTATTTTAGCTTTGCAAGAATTAAAGCATAAATCAAAAAATGAAAATTGGTCTGCGGCAGCTATAGCATACATCAACAAAAAAACTGAAGTTTTAAATCAGCTCAGCCAGCAGATTCAAGACAATCTAAATAAAAATGAAAACCTGCTGGCAGAAAACAGCTATGCCCTGCAAGTGGATAATTTAACATCAAGTTCTAGCCAGATTTCTACAATTATGAATAAATACCGATTTTTAATTAATTCAGAAATCGGTACCGCCATAGAGGGCATGAGCACAAAAATTAATGCCTCAGTATTAAATCTTCGTGCAGGAGATGATGACGGCGATGATCTCAAAGCTGCGCAATTTGTGTTTAATGGCGTTGCGCTTTATACTAGCCCCGCGCAAAATTTAAGTAATGGCGAGAATATTTCATATGCGTACACAACAGATAGGCTATTACCGATTAACAGCAACGAGTTTTCAGTGGCGCTTTATCATGTTGAGGGAAATAAACTTAAAAAGCGTATTGGCTGGGTAGCGCAGAAAATACCTGTGATGCCAGACACTATTAAACCAGAGTGGCTTGTAAGCTCTTCACCCAGCTCAGTAAGCGGCACGCTGTATGTGCAAGCATTAGATTATGTAAATTTACATGTTCAAGATACTTTCGGGCGAATTGATGTAGCTTAATTTTCAGCAAAATTAACAGGCTCTTTAGTTAGTAGTGATAACGTAAACCAAGATGTCAGCTCAAAATTTTCAAAACTAAAAATCGGTGATGGCTGGGATTATGCTTTTTCTGGTGATTTGAACCCGTTAGCTGAGGGTCTTTATGCTCTAACAGCAAATGTAAAAGACATGGCATTAAATGAAGCACTGCCAAATGTAATTAATTTTAGAATTGATAGGACAGTGCCAAAAATTGCGGTCGGTGTAAGTGAGAATGCATTAACTAATCAACTAACGTATCAGGTGCCAATTGGAATTGAAGATTTAAGCCCGACCACAACAAAAGTTTACGTTAATGAAGAATTGCAACTGAGCACACCCAGCGTATTTTTTACGGCCACATTAAATCTTACACTAGAGGGTACAAATTTAGTTAAAGTTGTAAGTGAGGACATGGCGGGGAATGTTACGATTAGCGATGTAAAAACGATTATCAGGGACACCACGCCGCCGGTTTTAACTTTCATTTCACCAAAGCAAGATGATCCGGTAGATGGTTTTTATTTTCAAGTCAGCCTTAGTACAAACGAGCCTGTGGTTTCTGCAAAACTAAATGAGCAAGCCATTTTAATTTCAGGTGAAACACAAAGCCTAGTTACTCAGTATTCAACTGTGGTTGAAGGCAACACAACATTAAATGTACAAGCCACAGATAAAGCGGGCAATATTGGTCAAAGTAGTATTACGGTTTTAGCAATATCAAGGCCACTGAATCAATCCCTGATTGGCCTTTATGTTGACGAGCCCAATAATAAAATAATTGTAAAGGGCGCGGTTGGCGCCACCAGGCCTAATTATTCAGTAAAAATTTCAAGAGGATTTTTTAGTTCCGAAACTGTAATTGCTGATGCCAAGGGTAGCTTTATGATCTCGATGCAGCCTTCAACAACATATAAAGTTAGCGTTTATGATGATCGTAAAAACGAAACTGTTAGTTACAACTACGAGCTGGATGCGGATAATGATATTATGCTTTCAGGTGTAGTCAGAGACACCGATGATTTTCCGCTTGTGCATGCCGAAGTTTCAATTGCTGGTACCCCGCTTGTAACTTACACCGACAGTAATGGCGTATTTTCATTTTTAAAATCTAATTTTCCGGGCAAAAAAATTACGGGCGACCAGCAACTTTTGATTGATGGCACAAATGTTATTTTATCGCCAGCGGCCACGCCCAGAAAATTTTCAAAAACTGCTGTCAGTATTACAATTGGCGTTAGGCAAAGTAATATTTTGCAGACTCCGATTTATTTAGCACCAACGTATTTAGATGGTACAGGTACACTTATTACAGTTCAAGGCGGTGGTCTTGTAAGTGATCCTCATGCGGTAGGTGTCGCCTTAAATATTCCAGCAGGTGCCGTACGGTTTCCGAATAGTGAAAGTGAAAGCTTAATCAGTCTCCAAACCATACCCGCAGACCGTGCCACCATCAGCGTACCGAAATGGGCAAAGCCAAATACCGTAGTGGCCCTTGAGCCTTCAGGTACAACGTTTAGCCAGCCTGTAGAGTTAACGCTTCCGAATGTGAATGAGTTTCCGCCTACAGCAGAACTTGTGGTTATGCTTATGAATTCAAAAACTGGCAGGTGGGAAATCGGTGGGGTCGCAGCAGTGGCAAGAGACGGTCAAAGTATTGTAACAAAACCTGACCAAGGTATCAGACATTTTTCTTTAGCGTATGCTACTATTGTTGGACCGAATAAACGTCAAATAGGTGCCCAAGATAGACCAGGTGCTGATACTTTTGATGGCGCCTTAACTTCGCAGATTGAACTACCATCATTTAAAGTATTAGGAAATTCCTTTGCGCCGAAGCTAGTATATAAAAGCGCTTGGGCCAAACCTTCAGCAGTGGTTACAAATTTATTTGATTTCGCAAAAACTAAAGTTGACATTAAGATTCCAAATCAAGCAGGTGGCTATGTAGCATCAGGTGATGTTACAATAAAAAATTGCAGTTGGGGGTTATTAGGAACCTTTAAAAATTGCACAGAAGATGTAAAAACATTTTATCAGAATGTTCAATACGAAAGCACGTATACGAACGTAACCTCACAAATTCAGCCCCAAAAAATTGAAGCTACATTAACCACAGCTAATCTAAGAACCCCCAATAAAGTGGTATTTAAAAACTTGCCACAGATGGCGGCGATTAGTTTTGGTGTGGATTTAATTAAGAATAATGACACAAATGAATATTTTGATAGTGGCGTGTATCCCTATCAGGCCCACTATGATGTTTATTTTAAGCAGTTGATTATGGGAACCATTACCACGGATTACTGGACAGATAATTTAAGTGCAGGAACGGACGAACCAAAAGTAACGTCATTAAATCAAACTTCAGCTGAACAAGTTTTTGGACAAGATCTAACAGACTCAATTTTTGTGCAAAATTACCGTAATTCAGAAGCTGGTACGGGTTGGAAAATTGGCGGTTTTCAAAAAATCGTAAATCCAAGCAGCAATAAAATCATGATAGAAGAAGCTGATGGCGGCATTGCCACATATGGGATTAACAATACAATTCAAACCGTGATTGATGGCGAAACTATAGGCGCAAATATAGGTAGTGGCGTTGCTTTAAACGCTTGGCCAAATATCGCCGCCCCATCAAGCCAGAATAATTTAGAAATTTTAAATTTAAAAAGTAATAGTGATTTAAGTGTTAGTAAAAGTATTATAGGTAGTAATTATCCGTTAAATGGATACTTAAGAGGTTATGATTTTTATAATACTTCAAATCAGAATTGTAGCCAGGTAAGGGAGTGTGCTGAGCGTATATCTGGGTTTGGGTTTAATATTTGTATTAGGTTTCACACTATTACTGTCTGCGATCCAATAACATACACATCATCATGTTCAACCCACACCAGCACATACGCGGTCGCCACAAAACCAGTTAGCATGCTAAATTTAAATGGGCGCATTATCGGTGTAGATGCGGGCAGGCACTCTGTGTTTGATTTACAAAATGGTACAGTTAACAGAGTTTTGGGAGCACAAGTATCTCCGCCAATATTTTTAAATAATTATCAAACTCAGAGTGAAACGCAGTCTGGTGCTATGAGTGCGCATTGTAATAGCAACAGCGATTTAAATT
>JBBTEQ010000115.1:0-8801 GCA_038042235.1 Bdellovibrionota bacterium
GTTCGCCGTTGCTACACACCCCGTGCTTTCCGGACCTGCCATCAGCAGAATTCATGAAAGCCGGCTTGAAAAAGTTTTTGTGTCGGACACAATACCTTTGAGTGATGCCGCGATGGCCTCTGGTAAAATTCAGGTCATCTCGGTGGCCCCAGTTATAGCTGAAGCGATTAAAAGAATTCACGATCACGATTCGGTGAGCTCTTTATTTGATTAGAGTATTTAGTAAACTAAAAAGACGATGGCCTCAGACAAGAACATGGTGTTCGGGTTTGGAGGAAGTAGTTAGGAGAAAAAATGAAACAAAGAATTGAATTAACAGTTGAAGCAAGAACTACAGGACGTGCAGAATCCCGCAGCTTAAGAATTAAAAAAATGGTTCCCGGCGTGATTTATGGCGCTATTGAAAATGCACACATCTCACTTCATGTGAATGATATTCTTAAGTACAATTCACGTGCTTATGAAAATGCCTTATTAAATATTAAATCTTCTAATCCAAAATTAAACGGCAAAGTGGCCCTTATCAAAGACGTTTATGTTCATCCGCTTACTAGAAGACCAGAACATGTTGACTTATTTGCTCTGGATTTAACAAAAGCCGTTCGAGTTTCTGTTGAAATCAGACTTGAAGGTAAAGCTATCGGTATTTCAGAGGGTGGACTTCTTAATATCGTGGCTCGTCAGGTTGAAGTTGAATGTTTACCTACGGCAATTCCAGACTTTATCGTTGTTGATGTGACTGATTTAGGTGTTGGAGATTCAATCCATGCTTCTGAATTAACGATCCCAGCGGGCGTTAAGTTAATTTCTCGTCCTGAATTAACAATTGCCGCAGTTGTTGAGCAAGAAGAAGAAGTCATCGCAGCTCCAGTGGCAGCGGCCACTCCAGTAGCAGGTGCAGCGGCTCCAGCAGCAGGTGCAGCGGCTCCGGCAGCGGGTGCAGCAGGCGCTAAAGCCGCAGCTCCGGCAGCAGGTGCAAAGGCAGCAGCCACTCCGGCAGCAGCTAAACCAGCAGCTAAAAAATAAAGTTAACTACACTTTTAAATCATATGTACCTAATCGTGGGCCTGGGAAATCCGGGCCAAAAATATTCAATGAACCGACACAACATCGGCTTTATGGCCTGTGACTACTGGCTGAAGTCTTTGAATGGCGATAGCTACCGTGAAGAGCACAAGACCTTAACCAAAAAATTTAAAATCGATAATCAAGAAATCTTACTGGCAAAGCCTCAGACTTTTATGAATAATTCAGGGGAGTCTGTTGTTGCGTTGATGAATTTTTATAAAATCCCCAAAGAAAATTTACTGGTTATCCATGATGATATTGATTTGCCCTTTGGCTCGATGAAACTACAGCATAATCGCGGCCCCGGTGGGCAAAATGGTGTGCGCAGTATATCTGAGTTTTTAGGCCACAATGAATATGCCCGGCTTAAATTAGGCGTCGGACGCCCGCCCCACCCTGATTTTACTGTCAGCGATTATGTTTTAGGTAACTTTCCAAAAGAAGATGTTGTTTTATTAGACCAATATTTAAGTGCAGCTTGCGATGCCGTTGAAAGTTTTATTTTTGATGGTCTTAGTAAGGCTTCGACTAAGTTTAATGGTAAAGTTTTAATTTAGTTCTATTGCAGAAGTTGCGTTGCTTCGATCTATTCACATATTTTTTATCTGTATCTCCCGATGTTGGACATCGGCACGCCGTACCAACGTCAAACATTGGGAAAAAGAATGATTGAAAGTATTTTTATGATCATCAAAAACAAAGAATAGTTAAAAGAAGTAATTTGGTGGACCTGACAGGGGTTGAACCTGCGACCTCAAACATGCCATGCTCGCGCTCTCCCAACTGAGCTACAGGCCCAAATTTATACCCATAATATTAGCATTAATTCAAAAAACAAGAAAATACTTCGACAAAATTTAATGAGGCTGTTAAGTTTGTCGCTATAAAAAATAGCTCTCGAACAAAGCTAAAATGAGGATTATCTATGGCATTACAAGTGGGCATTGTAGGACTTCCAAATGTGGGGAAATCAACCTTATTTAATGCTCTGACTTCTGCCAAAGCCGAAGCCGCTAACTACCCGTTTTGCACCATCGACCCCAATGTGGGCGTGGTAACCGTTCCCGATGAACGCCTCGATAAAATCACTGGATTTATAAAACCGCAAAAAGTTATTCCTACAAGCATGGAATTTGTTGATATCGCCGGAATCGTAAAAGGCGCCAGCCAAGGCGAAGGTTTGGGAAATCAGTTTTTGGGTCATATAAAACAGACCGATGCTATTGTGCACGTGGTGCGCTGTTTTGACGATCCGAATGTCATTCATGTTTCGGGCAGTGTGGATCCGTTAAGAGACATGGACATTATCAATACAGAACTGATGCTGGCCGATTTTGATACGGCAGAAAAAAAATTAAAACGCATTGAGAAAGCTGCTAAAACTTCTGGCGATGCTAAAATGAAAATGGACTTGGATGTGACTCAAAGAATTCATCAAGCGCTGGCTCAGGGTAAACCGGCCAGGTCTGTAACTCTGAATGAACTTGAGGCCCCTTTTGGAAAAGATATGCATCTTTTAACCAGCAAACCGGTTTTGTATGCTTGTAATGTTTCTGACACCGATTTTGCTGCCGGTGGAAACGCATGGGTGCGTTCTGTTGAAAAACGTGCGGCAGAAGAAAATAACAAAACAATTTTAATTTGCTCGGCCATGGAAGCCGATATTGCCCAGCTACCACCGGAAGAGCGTATTGAGTTTCTCTCAAGCATGGGAGCCACCGAACCCGGTTTAAACCGCCTGATCCGCGAAGCCTATTCATTGTTAGGTTTGGCTACTTATTTTACCGCCGGTGAAAAAGAAGTGCGCGCTTGGACCATAAAAAGCGGCATGAAGGCTCCTGGCGCTGCCGGAGTCATCCACACCGATTTTGAAAAAGGTTTTATTAGAGCTGAAACTTATCACTGTGAAGATTTATTTTCTTTAAAATCTGAAGCCGCTGTTAAAGAAGCCGGCAAATACCGATCTGAAGGAAAAGAATACCTCGTTAAAGATGGGGATATTTTGTTTTTTAGATTTAATGTTTAGTTAAGTACCTATCAGTACTAAAACCCTTTTGTTTCAACCACGGATAAAATTTAGTGCTTAATATCATTTTTACCATATCAAGATCAAGTTGTGCTGGATCTTTTAAATTTACTGCCAGTGCATCTAAAATTTCAGATTGTCTTACACCCGCCTCTTGCGCCACTAGATACGGAATCAAAGTATAAGTGATCATCCCGTAACGAGACCTATACAGATCAGGAAACTCTTTTTCTATAACAGCTTCGATCTTTTTCTTAAACTGAAATTTTGGGTCAGAAACTTTATCCCGCATTTCGATAAAATTTTCTAAAGCCATATCTGCAATGGCATTGGCGTTGGGTCTTTGCTGCTGATCATAGCTCGTTAAAGTGCGACTCCAGTCGCCCTGATGAGTTTTTAAAAGATTGAGCATGGTGGTGCAATCTTCAAAACCCAAGTTCATGCCCTGACCGAAGAAAGGAACAATGGCATGTGCGGCGTCTCCCATGAGGGCAATCGAGTCCTGATGCACCCAAGTATTCATTCTTACTGTGCCGAGTGCTCCTTGCGGATTGTTCTGATAATCACCCAAGTAGTTCGGCATATAGGGAATCGCTGTGGCAAATTCATTTTGAAATAAATTTTTGATATCATCATTGGTTTTTATATTATCAAGACTGTATTTAAAATCAGTGTTTGGTAAATACAAGGTCATGGTAAAACTACCATCAAGGTTGGCTAAGCCCATCATCATATGCGTGGCTCGGGGCCAAATGTGCAGAGAATTTTTTTCTAGTGCTTGTAAACCATTAGAAGCTGCCGGCATATAAAGTTCTTTATAACCCGAGCTCAGCCAATCGGTTTGTTCTTTAAATCGGTCGGGATATTTTGTGGTTAAAGCTTTTCGAACATTGGAACCGGAACCATCGGTGGCAAAAAGCAGATCATAGTTATGAATCTTATTTTCATTTTTAAAATTAAAACTTAATTGTTTTTTTTCGATATCAATATTTTGAACCACATGCTCAAAATTGATTCTAACTCCGATTTCTTCACATTGTTCGATCAGGGCACAGTTCAGTACAGAGCGCGAAACCGAATAGTTACACTCAGTATTATCACGACCATAAGCCTGAAAAAAAGTATCTCCGTTTATGGGATGAATACGTCTTCCATAAACCGGAACCGTAATGGGTAAGATTTTATTGAGCAAACCGGCGGTTTCTAGAGCGTAAAGTCCGCGTGAGGTGATGACCAAATTGATACTACGTCCGGCTTGTTGAGCCGCTTTACGCGGATCACTGCGCTTTTCGAAGACCTCAACGTCGTAACCCTGCTTTTTTAACAAATAGGCCCACAACGAACCCACCAGCCCGCAACCGGCAATTGTTACTTTACGCATTCATATATTCTTTCATTAAAGAAACCAGTCTGAAAACATCTTCATACGAATTATAAAGCGGCGCCGGCGTTGCCCGTATTATATTAGGTTCTCGGAAGTCCATAATAGCTCCAGCTTGAATCATTTTTTCAAACCATGCTTTTGGATTATTTTTGTTATTGGCTGTGAACTTCATACAGAGCATCGAGCCCCGAGCCCCCTCAGACTGCGGCGTGATAATTTCAATTTCATTGGTGATATTTTTTTGTATCAACCAAGAAAAATAATTGGTTAACTGATCACCTTTTTTTCGAAGCTCTGCAATGCCAGCCTCATCAAAAATTTCCATTGAAGCACGCAGTGAAGCCAATTGAAAAATCGGTGGATTACTAAGCTGCCAAGCCTCAGTGGTGGCCAAGGGTTCAAACTGCGGCCCCATTTTAAATCGCGTCTCTTTATTATGACCCCACCAACCTTCAAACCTTGGAATATCTTTTTTACCATGATGACGTTCGTGAACAAAGGCGCCGGCAAGCCCACCCGGGCCTGAATTTAAATACTTATAGGAACACCAAACTGCAAAATCGGCCCCAGAGTCATGCAACTTAAGATGCAAATTCCCTGCACCATGCGCCAGGTTAAATCCAACAACAGCGCCAACTGCGTGCCCGGCTTTTACAATTTTATCGATATCGAATTTTTGTCCTGAAAGATAATTACAATTGCCCAGCATAATCAGGCTTAATTCTGGCCCGTGTTTTTTAATAGTTTCTAAAATGGAACCCTCAGAAACTGTCATGCCGTCAGCGCCGGCCGCTAGCTCTATTATTGTTGTTTTAGGATCCAGATCATGAAAGCGCGCCTGCGAATCCACTGCATACTTATCAGAAGGGAAAGAATTATTTTCAATCAGAATTTTATAGCGGGATTTAGTAGGACGATAAAAGCTCACCATCATACAATGTAAATTAACTGTGAGGGTGTTCATGGCCACCACTTCCGTATTTTTCGCTCCAACAAGCTTAGCAAAACTGGAAGTGATATTTTCGTGGTAATGTAACCACGGGTGCGAACCTAAAAAATGCCCCTCAACACCGTACTTGGCCCAAGCTGAAAGTTCATTGTTAACGTAATCTTTGGCTCTTTTTGGCATTAAGCCTAAAGAGTGCCCGGCAAAGTATAACTGATCTGCTCCAGCTTTAGTTTTCGGAAAATGAAACTCATCTCTGAATTTTTTTAAAGGGTCTGATTGATCCAGTTTTTTTGCACACGCAAGATCATTTGAAAAAGAATCCGTCATTTCTTAACTCCTGCTGCCGATACATTCACAGCGGGTAATTGATCTACTTTAAGCTCAACTTGCATCCCCGGTTTAAGTGGGACCGCTGGCGTCGCTGCTCCGGCCAGTACAAATGTGCCGGTTTTTAACTTGCGCCCGTTAAGTGCTAACAAACGACAAAGCTCAATTACCGAAACCACAGGGTCCCCAGAAATTTCACTTGAAAGCGCTTCCTGCGCAACTTTTCCGTCAACAAACATCTGCATTTTTAATTCGCGCAGATCCAAATTTTTAAAATCTTTAACCCAAGGCCCTAAAACAAAATGCGAGGATGAGGAATTGTCAGCAATCACATCTTCCATCGAAAAATATTTAAATTGATCGTAGCGCGAATCTAAAATTTCAAGGCAGGCACATACCGCACCAGTGGCATTCAGTACTTGCTCACGAGTCACATCGCCTTCAAGTTCGCTTGCAATTAAAAACGCTATTTCAGGTTCAATCTTTGAGTGGATATGCACTGAAATATTAATTTTATCACCTGCAAATACCCGCATTTTATCTGTTAATTCACCATAGAGTGGTGAATCTAAATTCATTTGTTTTCTTTTGCCTTCAGAGGTTAAACCCATTTTTAGACCTACACGTACTTCACCAGCCTTTTCGCGCAGCCTGATACCGGCCTCTTGCACCTGATAGGCTTCGTTACGGCTAAGTTCTATACCTTGCTTACTGAGCTGCACTATAGGCCGCACCTGAGTTCGTGCATCGTGCAACATATAAGCTAGATTATTTAAGTCTTTATTTTTTATGTTATCATCAGAATTTTTCAAATAAGCCACCCTGCTTTTGCCTATTTTTTCTTGCATAGACATTAAGTTTGCTATCACTGAGATATAATATATAACCTAAATATTGTGAATTTGGAAAATAAAACATTGTATGATATTTCGCCGACGATCAGCCCGAAAACTGCGGTTTTCCCAGGTGATACGCCTTTTCAGCAAGACTATTTACTAAAAATTGAAAATGGAAATAATTTAGATTTATCCTCTATAAAAACCACAGTTCATATCGGAGCCCATACAGATGCTCCGCGCCATTACCATGCAAAAGGTTTGTCGATAGATCAACGTGAGCTCCAATACTACCTTGGCGAAGCCCAAGTTATCGAAGTTAACTGCAAGCGCGGCAGCCGAATTACCCCAAAGCATCTTACGCAGGACATTAAGGCCAAGCGTATTTTATTTAAAACCAATTCATATCCTGATCCTGAGCATTGGAATGACGATTTCGTGGCCCTTTCAGCCGAATTGATTGATTTTTTAGCACAGAAAAAGGTTATTTTGGTGGGGATTGATACTCCATCTGTTGATCCCGCGAACGATGAACAGCTTGAAAGTCATAAATGTATCTATAAAAATAATATGGCTATTCTTGAAGGAATTGTTTTGAATGAAGTGAACGAAGGCTTATACAATTTGATTTGTTTACCGCTTAAAATAAAAGGTGCCGATGCCTCACCGGTTAGAGCGATACTGCTAGCTTAAGAAAGTAAAATTGAGATGCAAAAAATATTAAACTTCATAAACGGAAAATTACAAGAACCTGAAGATAAAAAATATATCGAGAATTTTAATCCATCGCGGGGCCTGGTTTATAGTTTAATACCAAACTCTAATGAGGCCGATGTTAATTTAGCAGTTGAAGCCGCCCAAAAGGCATTTCCAGCCTGGTCTAAATTAACGCCTGATCAGCGAGCGCAATATCTCCGTAAATTGTCTACGGCTATTTTGCAAAAGTTAGATTTATTTGTGCAAGCAGAAAGTATTGATAATGGCAAACCTGTGTCGGTCGCAAGAGCTGTCGACATTCCAAGAAGCGCACGAAATTTTGAATTTTTCGCTGAAGCAATTACGCAATTTCATGGTGAGAGTTTTAGAACCGGAGCGGATGCACTTAACTTTACCGACTACTCGCCGCTTGGTGTGGTGGCCTGTATATCTCCATGGAACTTACCGCTTTATCTTTTAACTTGGAAAATAGCGCCCGCGCTGGCTGCTGGTAATACCGTGGTGGCTAAACCATCTGAGCTAACACCAATGACAGCCTTTTTACTTTCTCAGGTGGTTGATGAAATTGGTCTGCCTCCAGGTGTACTGAATATCGTTCATGGCACGGGCCCCAATGTTGGCTCGCCTTTAGTTCAACATCCCAAAATAAAAGCAATTTCTTTTACCGGCAGCACGGCCACGGGGCAAAGCATTGCAAAAGCAACAGCCAGTCAGTTTAAAAAAATCTCACTTGAGATGGGTGGCAAAAATCCCAATATTATTTTTGCCGATTGCGATTTTGAAAAAGCGCTTGAAACAACTTTGCGTTCGACATTTGCTAACCAAGGGCAGATTTGCCTTTGTGGTTCACGCATATTTGTTGAAAAAAGCATTTATGAAAAATTTAAAACTGCTTTAATCGAAAAAACCAAGAGTCTTAAGCAAGGTGATCCCTTGCTTAATGAAACTCAGCAGGGAGCTTTGGTCTCCGAAGCTCATATGAACAAAGTTTTATCTTATATAAGCTTAGCCAAAAATGAGGGTGGAAAAATATTAACCGGAGGCCGAAGATTTGAATCTAGCGGCGAACTGGCTAAAGGTTTTTATGTTGAACCTACATTAATTGAAAACTTAGCTTTCAATAGCCGTGTTAATCAGGAAGAAATTTTTGGACCAGTAGCCAGCATGACACCATTTGAAACCGAAGCTGACGTGCTGGCTATGGCAAACTCAACAAAATATGGACTGTCGGCCACTGTTTGGACCAAAGACATCGATCGCGCACAAAGACTTTCGCGCGGGCTGGAGGCCGGCATTGTTTGGGTTAACACTTGGATGCTACGCGATTTACGCACTCCTTTTGGCGGCGTCAAAGATTCGGGCTACGGCCGCGAAGGTGGAATGGACGCTTTAAAATTTTTCAGCGAAGTTAAAAATACCTGTATTCAGTATGATGAAAAGACATAAGGAAAAAAAATGAGCACAACAAATAACTCGTCTGTTAACTCAAATAGA
>JBBTEQ010000116.1:0-9034 GCA_038042235.1 Bdellovibrionota bacterium
TATGCGAGCAGAATATTCATACCCCCAAACAACATTTAGAATATTTAAAAAATTTTACTGGAAATTTTAATCTGGATAGTATAGTTTTAGGGCTCAATAAGCTCTCTTGAATGAAATAGCGTTTTTGTTAGTTCTTCTTAAGTGGCGACCATATCCGAGGAGGAATTAATGGGAAAAAAAATATACGTAGGTAATTTATCTTACAACATGGACGATCAAGCTTTAGGCGACATCTTCGCAGCTTTCGGTACAGTTGAATCTGCAAAAGTAATCACTGATCGTGAAACAGGCCGCAGCAAGGGTTTTGCCTTTGTTGAAATGGCTACTGATTCTGATGCAGCGACTGCAATTCAAAAATTAAATGGCACTGACCAATTAGGTCGCGCTATGAACGTTTCTGAAGCTAAACCAATGGCTCCTCGCGAAAATCGCGGCGGTGGCGGCTTCGGTGGTGGTGGCGGCGGCGGACGCAACCGTTACTAGTATTTAGCAATAAGTTTTATACTAAATAATAAATCTAAAAACCCTGGTAGCAATACCGGGGTTTTTTTTTGTTATTTCGAATACTCTTTCTCCCGATGTTGGCTGTCGGCACTCCGCAGTATTCGCCTTTTATCCAGTTTTTAAAAACTTCCTTGAAGCTCGTTGATTTCACATAATTTACATATTATATACATATATAAGTAATATGTAAATTAATTATATATTGCGATTAACTGCAGAGGGGTTTGCATGAAATCAGTTATCAGTTCAAATGGCTTTATATCTAAAAAACGTAATTATTTCGAAAAGCTAAACTTAACCATTTGGTTTGTTCAGCTGCTCATCAGCTACGTTGTTGCACTCAGTTAAAAGAATTGGGCTTCAATATCGTATGGAATTAACTATAAAATACATACTAAATAAATATGACAGCACTTTTGATAGACCACGACGATTCATTCACTTACAACTTACAGCACTGGCTAGCGCCGGCCTGTACAGAAATCACAATCGTTAATCATCGTGACCTCCAAAAAAACATGTTTGCTAACTTAGTCGTCCTATCACCCGGACCTAAAAATCCCAGTGATTATCCGCATGTTTTAGATTTTATCAATAATCTCTCGCCTCGCGCGGCCGTGTACGGTGTCTGTTTAGGTCTGCAAATGCTTGTCAGCCTGAGTGGTGGCAAAATTGCTCCCTACACTCCCCCGCTGCACGGAAAAAAATCTAAACTCGAAATTAAAAATAATTTTTACAGCTCCTTACAGAATTCAAAAGTGGCACGTTACCACTCACTTTATTGTGCTGAGTATAATGAAAAACAATTTGAGATCATCGCCAGCGCTCAAGAAGATAAAATTCCGATGTGGCTCAAGCATCGAGAGAAAAAGTGGATGGGCGTGCAATTTCACCCGGAATCTTTTTTAACCCAAAGGCCTGAGCTTCATCTAAAAGCACTCACTGATTGGCTCAGCACATGAAACCGCTGATCTGTTTTTATCAGGATGATCAGTATATTTATAGCGACAACTACGCCATCCACACCTGCAAAGCCGATCAGAATGTAAGCGATTTTTTAAATTTAATTGAAGCCAGTTTTAAAAAAGAACTTAAGGTTGTACAGATTAACTTTGAGTACAATACCAATGAGCTTTTTCTAGATAAAAAAGAACTTTATGCCGCAGACAAAGCCACTATTTTTATTATTAACCAACATGAAATTTTTACTGCTAAGCAGCTTATAAATAAAATCCCCAGCACCATGAATCCGTTGACCCATCAATTTAAAATTCTTGAAGAAAAAGAAAGTTTTAAACACAAGGTTGAAATAATTAAAAAGGAAATCTCCGCAGGAAGGATTTACCAAGTTAACCTGACTGCGCCACTGGTGAGTGAAACCAATTATACACCCGAGAAAATATTTAAAAATTACTTTGAAAAATTTGGCGGCAGCTATAAGGCTTTATTGCCGCTGCCAAGCTGCGATCTTATCAGTTTTTCTCCAGAGCTATTTTTAAAAAAACAACAACGTAAACTTAAAACCCAACCGATTAAAGGCAGCCTTCCAATAAATTCAGATTTTGCAAAGGATCTATTGGAAAATAATAAAGAGGAGGCCGAGCTTTCGATGATTGTGGATTTGCTGCGAAATGATTTCAATCGAATCGAAACTGAGTTTTCATCTAAGGTGAGCTTCCACCGCGAGGCCCTACAACTCGGATACATTCAGCACACCTATTCAGAGATTGAAATCGAAACAGATAAAAGCTTAGCTCAAATTCTAGAGGTTACGTTTCCAGGGGGCTCGATTTCGGGTTGCCCCAAAACTGAAAGTTTAGAAGTAATTGCCGAATTAGAAACCTATAAACGCCAGGCCTACACTGGAACACTGGGCTGGTGGAAAGATAATAATTTTAGTTTAAATTTAACAATTCGCACATTTATAAAAGTTAAAAATCAATTATTTTACCATTCTGGATGCGGCATTGTTTATGATTCCGATCCTGAAAAAGAATGGAACGAGTTTATTCTTAAAACCGGCCATTTATCCCAAACATTAAATACTCAGAAATAATTTTAGAAATAATTTCGCCACTGAAACTCAATAAGCGGATGCGGTTCCTGTGGCTAAGACAGTCTGTTCTTCTGAATTCATATCCTGCTTAAAGACCACAAACTTAGCACTCACCATTGAATGAACTCTTTGCGCAAGAACGGCTCGATCCTCTTCTTGAGAAGTCTGAACCAATGGTAAGAATTCGATTTCACAAACAATAGAATTTAATTTAAGCGACTTCCAGATAGCTTCTGCAAAACTTTGATCACCATACCAACAAAGTGAATCTTGATGCTCATATTTTATCGGGCCGCCATCGACCTCACGATAATTAAATACAAACGGACGAATAGGTTTACCGGCATAACCCGCAGCCGTAATTAAAGTTTTTTTAAAGGGCAAAACCTGCTCGCCGTTAGAAGACAGGGATTCAGCATAGAGCATCACGCGAAAGCCTTGTTTAAGAACTTCGATAATATCTTTTAACTCGTCCTGAATGCGCATACGGTTTAAACGATTCACATAAGCACAGCCAGCTAAATCACAAATTTGACCTAAAACTGGTGTATTTTTCATTTCCATTGAAGTTATAAAAACTCCGCTCGAGAGGGCCGTTAAACAAACGATATCAATAAAGCCCAAATGATTACCAACAATCAATGAGGCTTCGTCTTGCGGAATAGCTTCTTTGCAAATAAGGCGAACATTAAAAATTTTTAATATCCAATTAGCCGTTATTTTTCCGTTTTTTGTTAATCTTTTTCGACGGTCAACTGGGTCCGATGCAATTAAATAATGGAAGCCAGCCATAGAAAAATAAATTCCCATCAAAATGAAAAATTTTAAAACTCTGAAGCTGGCTCGAAGCTTGACGTAGAACTGATAAATAAAATTCATACTATTAGTCTAAAATTAAAGAGGCCGCTTTGTAAAGTCTGTCGAACACACTTTCCCACATTTCACCAGTATGGGCCGAGGTCTGGATAAAGCACAAGACGTCTGGAGAGCGTAAACTTGCGGCCCTAAGTTGCGAATAAAGCTCGCGAGCGGCCTGAGTTGGATCACTTGAAAGTTTTAAAAATTCGATTTTTTTAATGTCAGATTTAGGCTTAATGATTTTTACGCCTTCAATTTCATCAGGAAGTTCATTTAGCTTTTTATTTAGCAAGCCCGACAATTCCGATAACTTCAGCTTGGCATCGCGACAAACCACTAGGGGAATACTGGGCATATAGTGATGCTTCATATGCCCAGGGGATTCTATTTTATCTATAACCTCTTGCCATTGATATTTAAAAGATTGGCGAGATAGCACTTCGGTAATTTGTGATTTTAAAATAGAGCCCTTACGCAAAATTGCTAACTCATAAATATTATTTTGTTTTTTAACTGATAAAACTGTGGATTCAATTCCCACCGAGCTTGAATCGCCTTCAATCACCAAAACTGAATCCGAAAATTCTTCTTTTACATGCTGGGCTTTAGTCGGACTGGTGCGACCAAACTTATTAGCACTTGGGGCCGCAAGCGGAACACCAACGCGATTAATTAATTCTTGAGCTATTGGATGCTGGGGCCATCTTAAGGCAACACTTGGCAAGCCTGAGGTAATTAAATCTGAAATCAGATCAGACTTTGGCAAAACCAAAGTTAAAGGGCCTGGCCAAAAAGTTTTTGCTAAAAAATCACTGAGCTCATTCCATTCTGTCACACATTTTTTTGCTTGATCAACAGAACTGACATGCACAATCAAGGGATCAAAAAACGGGCGCTGTTTAATAGAAAAGATTTTTTTTATGGCCACTTCAGAGTCTATGCGTGCGGCGAGCCCGTAAACGGTTTCTGTTGGCATAGCAACAACTTCATTATTTTGAAGCTGCTCTACGGCTAAATTGATTTGCTGCTGGACTGTTAACATGTCGACAACTTAATAAAAGTTTTCAGCTCTGTCTAATCAAATCCATTGGGTTTAATTTTTTAAGTGGCTTTAAGCCGGTATAAAGCGCTAGGCCACACATTGGAAGCAGAAGACTGCCAAGCAGTAGTAAGTAGTACATATCAAAAGCCGTTTTTATTTCAAAGAAAAAAGTTATCAGGACCCAGGCCAGTGCCAAACCCAGCAAAACACCAAAAGTAACAGATACTATAATTAAAAGTAAAAATTGAAATAACAGGATCATTGAGACTTGCTGGTTAGATAGACCCAATATCTGCAAAAGATTCATCTCTGGAATTCTTTCTTTGAGCTGGGTGTTGATCAGCACTAAAAAAACAAATATTCCGACGAGCACCGCAAGCCAGGCCATAAATTGTAAGCCTAATGACATCTGCTCAATATATTTAAGTGAATTTTCTACTGTTCGCCGTACATCGATTATAGAAACATTTTTAAATTCGCTAGAGGCTTGTTTTTGAAAATCTTTAATTAGACTTTGTTGGCTATTGAAAACCGAAGTTAAAAATATCTGTGGTGCATCTTCAAGAACACCGAGCGGAAATAAAATAAAAAAGTTAGGTTGAAAACTGGTCCAGCGCACATGCCTGAAAGACCCCACCTGCGCCTCTACCTCGACGCCCTGTACATCAAATGTCATTTGGTCGCCCATTTTAATACCCATGCGTGCGGCATAACGTTTTTCAATCGAAATCTGCGCTAATTGGTTTTTATTGAAAACTCCGTCAAATTTTCCATCAATTTCTCGTTCGGACTCTTGCAAATAACTGCGGTACGTAAGGTTAATGCCACGATTTCTGAAGCGGGCCTCTTCATCAGCCTCGCGCGTTTGAATTTCATTTGTTTGCACAACTCGTTCGTAATTTTTATCATTGATTTTTAAAATCCGCGAACGCACAAGCGGACTGAAAATAAGTTCTTGATTAAAAATATTTTTAGCGAGTTGCTGTAAGCTATCAATCTGCTCGGGCTGGATATCAAACATAAAAAGCGAGGGCATCTGCGAAGATTGTTCGGGCCTGACTTCATTAATAATGGAACTCTTCACATGGGGCAAAAGACTTAAAACCAGGGTGGCTAAACTCATCGTCGTAAATACTAAACCGGCAGAAGCGGTTTTACGCGATAAACCTTTTATCGCATATCGAGTACGCCAATTAAAATTTTCGCTAAGCTTTTCTAAAAAATAGAGCCCAAAACGATTGATGACTTGAAAAAATATAATCAAAGCAATCATCGAGAGGGTAAAAATTGAAGCTATTTTATAGGAATGACTTTGCCAAGACGCCAAAACCCAAAATAAAATAATCGAGGCGGCGAGCCATGCAAAATATAAAGTTGTACGTCGGAAATCAATTACGAGCACATTTTGTAACAGCATCAGCGGACGTAGATTTATGATTTGAATAATTTGCGGCACAACAATCAGCATCGGACCCAGTAAGGCAATAAGACCAGTTGCGATTAAGGCCTGGGTGCTTAAAGTCAGATTTATAGGCAAATCGAATTTTTGGGTCAGCAGCTGTTGCAGTAATGGAATGCAACTTTGCACCAAGACAAAAGCTAAAACACAGGCTAGCAGCGAAATGACAAAGTTTTGCAGTACATAAATAAAAATGATTTTTTTATCAGACATACCTAGAGTCTTGTAAATGGCGATCGTCTTTTTTTTACTAATAAAGGACCACTGCAGCAAATAGCTGCTACACAAAAAACACAAGCCAAGGGCCACCAAAGCCACGAGCCCCAAATAATCCGTAAAATAATTCAGCACTCGGCTAGAGTCTTCAGCTTCGTCTTGAGACGTACTGATTTTTACAAATGAATCCGTAATAAATTTTTCTAATTTAGTTTTAATAGCCGCGGCATCGATATTGGGCTCAGTCTGGTAATACCAGTATTCGCTAAAGGTGCTGCCCGGCTTCATCAAACCCGTAGCAGGTAAATACTTGTTATGCACGAGCACCCGTGGAGCAAAGCTTGTTCCCCTAAAAAGGCGTGACGGGTCTTGAACGATGTTGCCGGCAAAAATAAAGTTGGATTCGCCGATGGCCACCGAATCGTTAATTTTTAAATTCAGCATTTCCTGAACTTCGGGGTCTACCCAAACATAAGCGCGATCTGAAGCTAAACCTTGAGCACCAGAAAAAACAAATTGTCCATAAAGCGGATAATGATCATCAAAAACGGCAACATTAACTAGTTTTGAATCCTGTTCTGTGCGCATCATGGAAAACAGGCTGATAAATTGAGATTTTTTTAAAAACTGAAATTGGGATTCCCAGGCTTTAATTTCGGCTTCGCTAAAAGATCTGCGCGCACTGATTGAAAGGTCACCGCCCAGAATAATCTGCGCTTTTTCAGCTGATTGTAAAGTTAAGCTTTGCTGAAAAATCTGCAATAAAAAAAATCCGAATAAACCTAGAGTTAGGTTGAGTACCAAAAACAGCGTTATATTTTTATAACGGGCGAGCTCAAGCAGCGCTAATTTAGTTATTAAATATAATGGGTTTTTAGTTATCATAACTAGCTAAGACCAAAATTACCGTTTTTAAGAATATAAGTTCGGTCACATTTTTTTGCGAGTTCTGAATCATGCGTGACCAAAATTGTTGTTGTTTTGGTTCTTCGCACTTGTTCAAAAAATAAACTCATTACTTTAGCTCCGGTTTCGCTATCTAAGCTGCCGGAAGGCTCATCGGCGAGTAATAGACTTGGCTTCGTAATCAGCCCTCTGGCCAAAGCCAGACGCTGGCACTCCCCACCGCTGAGTTCTGCAGGCTTGTGTGAAGCTCGCTCATTAAGACCAACATTTTTTAAAGCATTCAAAATATCCTGCTTGGTAAAACTCAAACCCATAATTTCTAAGGGAAGCACAATGTTTTCAAAAGCACTTAAGTGCGACACCAAATGAAACTGTTGAAATATAAATCCGATGTTCTCCCCGCGAAATTTTGTCATCTGCTGAGGATTTAAATTTTTTATGGATTGTGAGTTGATTTCAATATCGCCTTCATCAAAACTATCAAGCCCGGCCGCCAAACTTAAAAAAGTGGATTTACCGCTGCCCGAGGCCCCGACAACCGCCACCACCTCAGACGTATTAACCTGTAGATTCAATTGATTTAAAATAGTCAGAGTTTCTACACCCTGGCTGTAGGTTTTTTTAAGATTGGTTATTTTAAGGCTCATAATTTGGACCCCTGAAAATGTTTAACTAAAAAATTATAAATATTATCTGCAACAATCTGATGGCCTTTTTCATTAGGATGAATGCCATCAGGCTGGTTTAAGTTGGGAACACCGCCCACTTTATCCAGTAAAAATGGGGCCAGACTTATTTTGTGTTTTTTGGCCAAACGCGGGAAAATTTCAGAGAATTTTTTTGCATACTCTTTACCGTAATTGGGCGGCACATGCAGCTGACCTAAAATAATTTTAATCTTTTCTTTTTGCGCCCAAGTGAGTGCGGCATCCAGATTTTTTTCGGTTTCTTCAATTTTAAGACCGCGGAGTCCATCATTGCTGCCCATTAATATAAAAACCACATCGGGCTTATCTTTAGAGATCCACTTTAATCGGCTGAGGGTTGAAGCGCTAGTTGAACCACTGGATCCTGAGGCCTTAATTTCCCACTGGTTTTTATCTTTTGCCTTTTCTTTAAACTTGGCCTGAATCAATTGAGGAAATGCGGCCTCTTGTGCTACGCCGTAACCTTCAGTGAGTGAGTCGCCCAAAAAAATTAATTTTTTGGCGAATACATTTTGTGAAAACAAAGAAATTAAAGTGAGTGTAAAAAAAAAGATCCTAAGCATGGCCTAGGATCTTAATT
The DNA here is from genome assembly GCA_038042235.1 of Bdellovibrionota bacterium. Classification (GTDB taxonomy): domain Bacteria; phylum Bdellovibrionota; class Bdellovibrionia; order Bdellovibrionales; family Bdellovibrionaceae; genus Pseudobdellovibrio. The sequence goes on from JBBTEQ010000116.1 coordinate 8,329, forward strand.
GATTTTAATAAAGACTTTAACAAGAATATTAATCCTTGTTTATTTTATGACTAGTAGCGATTTCCACCGCCGCCACCATAGCCACCGCCATCGCGTCCGCCACCGCCTTCACGACCACCACCGCGTCCACCGCCGTAACCTCCGCCACCGCCTTCACGACGTGGTCCACGAGGACGATCTTCTTGTGGTTTAGCTTCAGAAACACGTACCGGACGACCACCTATAGTTTGTCCGTTCATTTTATTTACAGCTTCATCGGCCATTGAATCATCTTCGAGTTCAACAAAGCCAAAGCCCTTGCTACGACCTGTCATGCGATCCATAACAACTCGTGCTGAAGCCACAGTGCCAAAAGATGTAAAAGCTTGCATTAATTCATCATCAGTTACAGAGAATGCTAAATTCCCTACATATAGTTTTTTTGCCATTTCGTTCCTCCGAAGGCGTTTTAGTTTAAAACCCCGGGAGCAAGAAATACATAGCGGGATCTGTCTATAGGCTAAAATGACCTAATTCGACAGACAAGTATTTGTCATAAAGCTAGCCTAAAATCAAGCAAGCTCGCCTTTTTTTATGTGAGTTTTAGTGGTGGTGTGCATGACCATGCAAACCATGCGCATGACCGTGCTGCAATTCTTCAGTTGTTGCCTGTCTTATAAGCACAACCTCAATTTCAAAGCTCAGATCTACTCCTGCCAAAGGATGG
>JBBTEQ010000117.1:0-37579 GCA_038042235.1 Bdellovibrionota bacterium
CCATGGCCGCATCCGCCTAAACCTCCAACCACTGAGTCTTCAAGATTCACCACCACATCAACACCCCTAGTAGGGCAGTTATAAAATGCAGTTCCCATAGGATCATGACGATGCGAAACATCAACACCCTTTGTTTTTGTAGGAATTAAAGCACAGGTAATACCCAGCTCCACTCCTTTGCCTAATAAATTTTCTGGATCTCTTAAGCGGAAAGCAAGACCAATTACAGTTGAGATACCAGCAAGAGTAATCCAACGTTTATTCCAATTTAATTTTATATATAATTTTCCGTCATCGCCTCTGAAAATATCACCAAAGGACTGAATTGAACCCGCATCAGAACCTGCCAGTGGTTCAGTTAAACCAAAACACGGAACTTCTGCCCCGCTCGCTAAACGCGGTAGCCAATGATTTTTTTGTGCTTCAGTGCCGTAGTGCACTAGTAATTCTGCAGGACCTAAGGAATTGGGTACCATTACGGCAACTGAAGTTGAAAAAGAACGAGTCGCAATTTTCATGACGACTTCAGAATGCGCCATCGCTGAAAAACCAAGACCGCCATATTTTTTAGGAATGATCATTCCTAAAAAGCCTTTATCTTTAACAAATTGCCAAGCTTCTGCCGGAACCTCTTTGTTTTTCCAAACTTTCCAAGGATTCGTCAGTAAACAAAGCTCTTCAACCGGTCCATTAATAAAATCTTTCTCTTCTTTGGTTAGCTCTGCATAAGGTTCTTTTAATATTTTTTCAAAATCTGGCTTGCCCGAGAATAAATCTTTTTCTATCCAAACTACACCGGCTTCTAAAGCTGTTCTTTCGGTGGCGGAAATCTGCGGCACAACCCCTAGTTTTTTCATAACATCCATGAGAATTTTTGAAACTAAAACTGTACGAAGAGGTTTAATTAAAAAAATTAACATGAGGGCGGAATAAAGAAATAAAAAAACTGGCGAGGTCCCTAAACCCAATAAAATTACAAATAGAGCCACAGCCCACACTATTAATGGAGCACTAAAATATCCAATAAATAAAAGTAAAAAAATGGAACCTAAAATCCAAAGGCTAAAGGATCCACTGCTGCAAAAAAAACCACTGTAATTAGATAGTGCGTCCACAAGATGCTCCTTAATTTTAGATATATACATACCAATTTGAGCATGCATAAGCGGCACTTGCAAGAAGAGTAAAAACTCTAGCATTTTGAAAAGTCTAGCTTGGGACTATGGGTAAAAATAAAAAACCCAGCTCTTAAGCTGGGTTTTGATAAACCTAAATGAAACTTTATAAATTACTTTGTTTCAGCTGGCGCTTCAGCAGGAGGAGCTTCTGCAGGTGCCGCATTTAAACCAGCATGATTCGCATCATTTGGTGCTGCCATTTCAGACTGAGCTGGAGCGGCCTCAGGAGCTGCTTGCTCTGGAGCGTTTTTAGAACAAGTAAAGCCAGTTGCTAAAGACAATGCGAGTAAAGATACGATAACAAGTTTGTTCATTTTGAATCCTTTTCTTAAGTGTTTATTGCTTACTTAAAAAATCTCTCATATTTTTTCTATGGTGGGAACTACTTTTTTTGGCAATTTGGACACCAAAAGGTGCTGCGCCCTGCTTGCACGATATTTTTAATTGGCGAATGACATTTAAAACACATCATTTTACTTCTTCCATAAACAAAAAAACTCTCTTGAAAGTTACCTTTTTCGCCAAAGCTATTTCGGTAATTTTCTATTGTGGAACCACCCTTATTAATCGCTGTGTTCAGCACTAAAATAAGCTCCGACCAAATTCTATCATATTGCTCGCTTTTCAACTTAAAACATAACTGCAAGGGGTTCACTCCGGCCCTAAACAAAATCTCAGAGGCGTATATATTGCCGATTCCAACCAGTAACTTTTGGTTTAAAAGCGCTACTTTAATAGGCAGTTTTAGTTTTTTAAACTTCAGGGTCAGCAAATCAAAATCAGTTTCATCACTGAGTGGCTCCACGCCTAACAATTTAAATCTTTCATTAAAGTCCTGGGCTTTAATGATCTCAATAAAACCAAAACGTCTAGGGTCTTTATAAACAAAAAATCTGTTCTTTGCCATCTCAAAGGCCAGATGATCATGCTTTTGGCGAGCCCAGCCTGCAGCTTCCTGCCTCCACTCACCCGTCATTCCCAAATGTGAAATCAAAATATAATCACCGAAATAAAATAAAATATATTTTGCACGCCTTTTAATTTTTTTTAAGTGTACGCCGATAATTTTACGCAGTTGTGCTTTTGGGATCTTGAATCTTAAATCAGACCTAAAAAATAACCAGTTTTTAATCTTTTCATTTTCTGAAATCATCGCCGAGAGATTTCGACAAACAATTTCAACTTCAGGTAGTTCTGGCATAGATATTACGCTTCATTTGTTATAGCGGAGTTGTTAAAAGCATTGCTATTCTTATAAAGAATAGAATAGGCTATCCAGATGCACAATCAAAAAGATAAGCCTGAAATCAAAAAAGAAAATAGTTTTTCACATATATTATTCAGTATATTAATTCCGGTGCTTATATTGAACAAAGGGCACAAATATGGCCTTGATGCCAAGTACTCTTTAGTTTTAGCCTTAAGTTTTCCTTTATTTTTAACACTTAAATCTCTATTAAAATCTAAAAAGTGGGACTTTGTTTCGTTGCTTGGATTATTAAACGTTTTATTCTCTGGAGTCTTAACATTATTAACCCTGGACGGAATATGGTTTGCCTGGAAAGAGGCTTCATTTCCGCTTTTAATTGGCTTTTTTGTTTTGGCTTCTAGTTATACTAAAAATCCTTTTTTTCAGGCATTGTTTTTAAATCCTTCAACTTTTGATGTGGATAAAGTAGAAGAACGATTAGATAATGAAACTAAAAAACAAGACTTTTTTATCTTGATGAAAGTTTTAACTCGCTGGCTGTCTTTATCTTTTTTGCTGAGTGCATTTTTAAATTTTGTACTGGCTGTGCGTATTTTTATCCCGCTTGATCAAGCACTAACTGATGTACAAAAACAAGAGTTGTTAAATGAACAACTCAGTCAAATGACTCTGTATTCGCTAGGAGTCATTTTAGTCCCATCGATGATCTTTTTGGGCGCCCTTTTATATTATTCTTTCAAAAAAATTAATTCCTTAACCGGACTAAATGTAGACGATTTGCTAAAGAAATAACCTAAAAATCTAACTAAAAATAAAATTAAAAGTCATAGTCCGGCGGCGGCGGTGGAGGCGGTATGGAAATATTATCGCCAAATGCAGGGTCATAAGGGATACCACTCGATCCGTCATAAATTGGCGGTGGCGGAACTTCATCAAAGCCTTCATAAGGTGCCGGAGCAGTTGTAAATCCAGGCGAAGGCTCTACGTAATTGTCGACTTGTGGAAAATTATTTTGAAAATTAGATCCCGAAGATGATATTCCGCCGCCTGGCCTAGAACTTATACCTACCCATTTATTTTTATATCGTCTGGTTGGCTCATAACGTGGACGTGTAATATTAAGCTGAAGTTCTTCAGTTTCAAGTCGCGATAGGTCTCTTGTCTGTTGTCTACGAACTTTATCACGTGTATTGACATGAACTTTTAAACTTTGTTCATATTTGCCGTTAGTTAGTCTTTTTTCTTTTAAATACTCTTTATGATCAGGGCTACCTTCAACCGGAGAACCGATTTTTTTTTGTTTGCGATACATCCGCAAACCATGCTCACGGACAAGATCCCATCTTTCCTGATCTTCTAAAAAATCTCCAAGGCCTTTTTCACGTTCATATTCAAAAATTTTATTATTATTTGCTTCTTGTCTATAACTTTTTAAACGATTTACATTATGACTTGCTTCAATTTTCAGCGAATCCACCAAAGACTCATCAATGTCCGATGCCATTGTTAAATTAGCAGACAAATTAAATAATCCCAATAGTATGAAAAAAATGACTTCACTTCGCACTCTCAAATTATACTCTGGCCATTCATGTAAAGACATTCGACTTTTTATTTTTTTTGATATTAATGACTCAAATCAAGACCTTTGTCTTTACTCATGTCTTAATTTAGGCTAGCCTCGAAAACCAAAAGCTACTAAGCAAAAGAAAGACAACTTATGGAATTACTACAAGATATTTTAAGCTTCTTTTCACACACGCTGATTATTGTTCTTGCTATCGTTGCCATTCTTATAACAATCGCGGGGTTAATAGCCAAAGCTAAGGCTCAAAAAACTTTTGATATTGAGCTACTCCACGAAAAATATAAAGATCACGAACAGGCCCTTAAATCAGTAGCTCTGTCTGATGCAGAATATAAACTTGAAAAAAAACGCCTGAAAAAAATAGAAAAAGAAGAAAAAGCCAAATCCAAAACAGCTGATTCTTTAAAACCCAGAATTTTTGTAATAAACTTTCTAAAGGGTGATATTAAGGCTTCTGCATCTGAAAATCTACGTGACGAGGTTTCGACCATTTTGAGTGTCGCCACCCCTGATGACGAAGTCGTTGTTTGCGTCGAAAGTCCCGGCGGACTGGTTCATAGCTACGGATTTGCTGCCGCCCAGCTTTTAAGAATCAGAAGCGCTAACATTCCACTTACAATTTGTGTTGATCAGGTCGCGGCTAGTGGCGGCTATCTGATGGCCTGTACGGCCAATAAAATTCTGGCAGCACCTTTTGCCTTGGTCGGTTCTATCGGAGTGGTCGCACAAGTGCCTAATTTCAATCGTTTACTGAAAAAACATGAAGTCGATTTTAAAGAATATACGGCAGGTGATTACAAACGTACGGTTAGCCTGTTCGGTGAAATAACCGAAAAAGGTGAAAATAAATTCAAGGAACAGCTTGAAATCACCCATGATCTATTTAAGTCATTTGTGTCAACTCATAGACCTAATATGGATATTGCAAAGGTAGCCACAGGTGAATTCTGGTACGGCGAATCGGCTTTAAAGCTTGGCTTAGTCGATGAGATTAAAACCAGCGATGATTATCTGCTTTCAAAATGTAAAGAACATCAGGTTATCAAAATATCTTTTGAGAAAAAACCGACATTCTCTGAAAAAATATCTGATGTTTTTTCAAAAGCACTCAGTTTAACAATTAGTAAAATTCTTGAACAAAATAGTATCATTAAAAAAGTATGACGCTAGTGGTTAAGTCGTGAGCGTTCTTTATTTTTTCACCACAGTCTTGTAAACATGGCGCTGGCCCCAAAAAGGAGACTTAGAGTTGAAACCTGTTGTCCAAGTTAAAGATCTCGAAACTACCTTTTTTTTAAAATCGGGACCCTTTCGTGCAGTTAATAGAATCTCATACGAAATCAACAAAGGTGAAACCCTGGGCATTGTGGGTGAATCAGGGTGTGGTAAATCTGTTACCTCCTTTTCACTGATGAGGCTTATTGATAGGCCAGGTAAAGTCACTCACGGCGAATTCAACTTAAACGGTGAAAATGTTTTTGGTTTTTCAGAATCACAGATGGAAAACACCCGTGGTGGCAAAGTCGCCATGATTTTTCAAGAACCTATGACCGCTCTGAATCCGGTTCTTACCATTGGCTACCAAATGGACGAGCAAATTCAAAAACATTTAAAATATTCTAATAAAGACTCGCGCGACCGCGCCATCGAAATGCTGGAACTTGTCGGCATACCTTCAGCTAAAGAAAGATATGATTCATACCCCCATCACTTATCCGGCGGCATGAGGCAAAGAGCTATGATTGCTATGGCGCTTTCTTGCAACCCTCAGTTTTTGATAGCAGATGAACCCACCACGGCCCTTGATGTTACAATTCAAGCTCAGATTTTAGAGTTATTTCAAAGTCTACAAGAAAAAATGAACATGACCGTGCAATTCATTACTCATGATTTGGGCGTCATCTCTGAAGTTTCTGATAAGGTTTTGGTGATGTATGGCGGTCACGCCTGCGAAACTGGCTCAACAACTGACATTTTAACTTCTCCAAGACACCCCTATACAGCGGCACTGATTGAATCACGACCAAAAATGGGCCATCGGGTTTCGAGATTAAAAACAATTAGCGGTTCGGTGCCAGCGCCACATGAATTACCCAAGGGCTGCCCGTTTGCTAATCGCTGTCCAAATGTTTTAAGTGAATGCTGGAATTTTAAACCCCAATTATTACCGCTTGTTGTCGCTTCAACAACTGCAACCAGATCAGTTGCCTGCTTCAACCCATTATAAAAGGTTATAAAAACATGAGTGATATTATCTTAGAAGCCACGGCCATAAAAAAACACTTTCCGATCAGAAAAGGGTTTTTTATGCGTGAAACTGGGCAGGTCAAAGCTGTTGAAGAGATAAATCTGAGCATACGCCGTGGCGAAACTTTGGGATTAGTTGGTGAATCCGGCTGCGGAAAATCAACTTTGGGCCGCACCTTGATCAGACTTTATGAGCCCACATCCGGTTCAATACAATTTGATGGCGCTGATTTTTTAAATTTAAAAGGTGAAGCACTTCGTAAAAAACGCCGCGATATTCAAATGATTTTTCAGGACCCCTACGCTTCACTTGATACCCGCATGACTATAGGACAAATTGTTGAACAGCCTTTTAAAATTCATGGTTTACTTGAAAAAAATGAACGCGAATCCCGGGTTAAGCAGCTTCTTGAGCTTGTGGGGCTAAAAGCTTCTCATGTTAACCGTTACCCCCATGAATTTTCCGGTGGGCAAAGGCAACGTATTTCAATTGCCAGAGCCATTTCGCTGAATCCCAAACTTATTATCTGTGATGAGCCCGTCAGTGCACTTGATGTATCTATTCAGGCACAAATTTTAAATCTGCTCAAAGATCTACAAGATAGATTTAAATTAACTTATTTATTTATTTCACACGATCTATCGGTAATTGAACATGTTTGTGATCGCATTGCTGTTATGTATCTGGGTCGTATCGTTGAAGTCGCCAGTCGCGATGAATTATTTAAGAATCCCAGCCACCCTTATACTCGCGCCTTGATGTCTTCCATCCCTAATATTGGCCAAGGGAAAAAGAAAATGCAAAAAATCTTAAAAGGTGAAATCCCCTCACCAATTAATCCACCATCAGGTTGTGCGTTTCATCCCCGATGTACCTATAAAATTAAAGAATGTTCTGAGATTAATCCGCAACTTAAATCGCTTACTACATCTGCAGCCCATTTCAAAGCTTGCCATGTTAATTTAGACACTCACTTAAAGGAGATTCTATGAAAAATATCAACATCCTATTGGTCGCTGTACTTTTGCTGTCATTTTCAGCTTGTACTAAAAAAAATAAAAATCCTGAGCCAGCACCAGTGCCAGTAGCTGCTGCAACTCCAGAACCTCCAAAACTTAACAATAGCGAAATTAAGATAGGAATGATCCAAGAGTTTGAAACCTTCAATCCATTAATAGCCAACATGGCAGCCACCTCGCTTATGTCGAAGCTCGTCATGCGATACTTAGTTACGATCGATGCCGATGGTAAATGGATTCCGCAGTTAGCTAAATCAATACCAAGCCTTGAAAGCGGCTCAGCAAAATTGGTCACAGTAGCCGGCGTAAAAAAAATCGAAGCTGTCTGGGAAATTCTGGATAATGCGGTTTGGGGAGATGGAAAACCTATTATTTGTGATGATTTTGCCTTTGCTATTAAAGTGGCCTCTGCTGCCACTGTCAGTATCGCAGAAAAAGAAGTTTACACTCAGGTTGAAAAAGTAACAGTTGACCCTTTGAACCCAAAAAAGTGTACTTTTTTATATGATAAAGCCAAATGGGATTTTTACCAACTTGGTACCTTTGCGCCACTACCAAAGCATTTAGAGGAAAAAATATTTAATATGCATGGGGCAGAAACTGCTGGTTATGAAAAAAATTCTCTTTATGTAAAAGAGCCCTACAATGTTGGTCTTTATAATGGTCCTTACCTGATTCAAGAGATTCAATTAGGTGATCATGTTACTTTTGTACAAAACCCTAAATGGTTCGGTGAACCTGCAAAAATAAAAAAAATTATCTTTAAATTAATCCCTAATACTGGAACATTAGAGGCCAATTTACGTTCTGGAACAATTGATATGATTTCCTCAATGGGTTTTGAACTTGACCAGGCGCTTGCCTTTGAGAAAAAAGTAAAAGCGGAAGTACTTCCCTATACTGTCTTATTTCAGCCCAGCACGACCTATGAACATATCGATCTTAATTTGGACAATCATGCTCTTAAAGACATCAAAGTTAGAAAAGCTTTAAACTATTCGATTAACCGAGAAGAGCTGGTCAATTCTCTATTTGAGGGAAAACAAGCTCCGGCTATTCATAATATAACTCCAAAAGACGCTTGGTATACCGATGATCCAGCAAAAGTCACGATCTACAAATACTCACCACGTGATGCCGAAAGACTTTTAGATGAAGCCGGCTGGAAACGCGGGCCCGATGGAATCAGAACCAAGGCTGGCAAAAAACTTTCGTTCACATTGATGACGACAGCAGGTAATAAGACCCGCGAATTAGTGCAGGTTTATTTGCAAAATGGTTGGAAACAAATCGGTATCGAAGTGAATTCTAAAAATGAACCGGCTCGCGTCTTCTTTGGTGAAACAACAAAAAAACGTGCCTTTGATTCGATGGCTTTATTTGCCTGGGTTTCTTCTCCTGAAAGCTCGCCTAAGTCGACTTTTTTATCGACAAATATTCCAAATGCTAAAAATGGATACTCAGGACAAAATCAAATGGGCTGGATCAATAAGGAAGTTGATAAGTTATGTCTAGCTCTAGATTTGGAATTTACTCATGAAAAACGAATTCAAATCGTGCATAATATCTTAAAATATTACACGGATGAAGTTCCGGTTTTACCGCTCTATTATCGTTCTGTAATGTCTGTTATTCCTAACCAGTTAAAAGGATTTCGTTTAACCGGTCATCAGTTCCCAGAGACTAACGAAGTAGAGAAATGGAACTTAGAGTAATATGCTTAATTTCATCTTACGCAGGATAGTCCAAACATTATTAGTTATCTTAATTTTATCCTATGTATGTTTTGGCTTAATGAACTTAATGCCGGGCGATCCTGTTGAGATGATGATTTCAAGTAATCCCAAAATTACTGCGGCGGATGTTGAAAGATTAAGAAGTTTTTATGGATTAGATCAACCCATGTACAAAAGATATTTAAGCTGGGCCGGTGACATTGTACAAGGCGAACTCGGCTACTCTCGAACTTACCGTATACCTGTAACTGAAATGATGGGACCTGCTTTAGGCCATACGTTTATACTTTCGGTTGCTTCTTTAGTATTTTCCTTAATAATCGCCATACCACTTGGTATTCTTTGCGCTTTAAAACCCAACAGTAAAGTGGATTATGTAGTTAATCTTTTTAGTTTTGCCGGAATTTCTGTGCCCTCATTTTGGCTGGGAATTGTTTTAATTATTATTTTTGCGGTTAACTTTCAGATACTTCCGGCCGGTGGATACCAGACCACCGGTATGGCTTATGAAACTTATTGGGCAGAATTTCTTGATAAAGGAAAATACTTAATTCTCCCAATTTTATCTCTTTCAATACAATCCATCGGTAGATTTTCGCGCTTTACGCGTTCATCAATGCTCGAAGCCATGCGAAATGACTTCATACGCACAGCCCGAGCTAAAGGTCTTACCGCTCAAGTTGTTATCTGGAAACACGGTTTCAGAAATGCCCTAATTCCACTTGTCACGATTGTGGCCCTAAGCGTGTCATCAATTTTTTCTGGCGCCCTTATCACCGAATCTCTTTTTGCATACCCCGGTGTGGGTCGACTACTTTACACCTCTATTATGGGAAACGATTTTAATGTGGCTATGATATCATTTATGATTTCGGTAACGATGGTTTTACTTATGAATTTGGCTGCAGACTTACTTTACGGCGTGATTGACCCTCGCGTTTCTTATAAATAGAGGGCGACATAAATATATGGAAACAATAGAAAATAACACCCAGAAAGCCATCCCGCCTCAACCAGCTCAAAGATCCCTCAGTAAAAATCAAATTGCTGAGCTTGAAAAAGTTCAAAGTTTAACCAAAATTATTTATGCACAGTTTAAAGAGCATAAGGCCGCTGTCATTGGTGCTTACACAATTATATTTTTTGTAATTGTGGCTCTCTCGGCTCCTTTGCTTGAAAAAGTATTGGGTGTAAACTCAGAAAATCAGAACGTCTTTCACCGCTACAAGGCTCCATTTTCAACTATTAGCGCCGGTATCGATACACGCGAAACTGCCGTGCGAAATTACATTCAAGAGAACCCCGAAGACGCAGCCCTAGTTCAAACTGAACTACTTAAAGAAGAGTTTGTCGCTTCAACTAGGCCTGAAGATGCGCTTTATGATTGGTCTCGTTATGAAAAACGTAAAGCCTTAGCCGCCGTTCGATATTTAGATGTAAACAACAAAATTAAATCTGATTTACGTGGTATTGCTAAAAAATTTGAAACCTTTCATGTTTTCGGCACGGACGAGTTAGGCCGTGATGTTTTGATGCGTTTAATCTATGGAACGCGTGTCTCGATGGGAGTCGGAATCCTGGTCGCACTTTCTTCGGCCTTAATTGGTCTGCTCATCGGTGCTATTGCCGGTTACTATGGTGGATTTATTGACAGCCTCTTAATGCGGGTAACAGATGCTTTACTCTCACTTCCCACAATTCCAGTTTTAATTGTTGTTGCCGCCATTGATCTCCAAAAACTTCCATTCGTAAATTCGATTATATCTACAGGCGGCGAAAGTATTTTAAAGCTCGTATTTATTCTTTGTTTATTTTCGTGGATGCCGATCTCAAGACTGGTGCGTGGAAGCATTTTGACTCTACGCGAACGCGAATTTATTTTAGCCTCCAAGACCCTAGGCGCATCAGATTTTACAATTATCACTAGGCATATGTTCCCAAATGTGATTGCTCCGCTACTTGTTTCTGTAACTTTGGGAGTTGGTGAGTCTATTCTATTTGAAGCGGCACTGAGCTTTTTAGGCTTAGGAATTCAACCACCCACACCAAGTTGGGGAAATATGCTATTTAATGCGCAGGAACTTATATATCAGGCACCTTTCTTGGCGATACTCCCAGGTCTATTAATTTTGTTCGTAACAATAAGCTTCAACTACGTTGGAGATGGATTGCAAGATGCTATTGATCCTAAAACAATTAGACGCTAGAATAAGAGTATATCAAAGGAGATAAACATGGGTGAGTTTAGCATATCGCACATATTGATACTTGGGGTAATTGCATTAATATTTTTTGGACCAAGTAGACTGCCCGCACTTGGACAATCTTTGGGTAAAGCTATTCGTGGATTCAAAGATGGCTTAAGCGAAATTGATGCGGACGCTAAAGATGTGGGACCACAAAAAGAATTAAAATCCAATCAAGAAACAACTAAACAGACAACAGAAGAAAAAACTGAGCACAAATCTTAAATCTTCAGAATTTTCAACTGCTCTACGTGCTGCTGCCAGATCACTTGGTATTCAAACATCTTATACAAGTAATGAAGGTCAAACTATCTGGGCGCCTAGTCCGACTTTAGCTAAATTATGTGAAAGTCTATCGGCTATTTTACCAGCTAATAAGGCAGATGCGCTTAATATATTAAAAAAAAAACATGAACTCATAGTTGCAAGTAAAGTTCCCGCCAGTGTTGTGGCCTGGGGTGGAACACTTAGAAAATTTCACATTCAACTTAATACTCAACTTGAAACAAAAACAAACCCCTCAGACGTACAGCTAAAAATTTCTGATAAAGTTCTAGATTTCAAAATTCTGAATACTCTCAATCGAAAAAACCGCAAAACACTGTACATACAAGTCACTACAAAAATTCCCATCGGATACCATGATCTTTTATTATTTATTAAGGGTCAAAAAACGGCCACCAGCTTTATTATTTCTGCTCCTGAAAAACTGGAGGTAAAAACCGCACGCGCCTGGGGTCCATTTTTACCGACCTATGCCCTTAGATCAAATTCAAATTGGGGCATCGGGTCCTATACAGATTTAATGAGGGCTGCGCTCATATGTAAAAAATATGGAGCAAGTTTTATATCAATTTTGCCAAGCTTAGCTGGTCGTTTTGAAGCTAGCGATTGCGATCCTAGCCCCTATTCAGCGCTCACACGTTTTTTCTGGAACGAGATTTATCTTGATGTGGATTCATTACTGCAAAAGTATCCGGTTAAAGAAGCCCTGCAGATGCGCGAGTCTGCAGATTTTATTAAAAAATTATCAGTCTTAAGAGATTCTGAATATGTTGATTATTACAAATGTTACCAATTGAAAAAACAGTTTTTGCTACTGCTGGCTGGTGATTTTTTTAAAAAAACTCTGCCGGATTCCTATCATTTGTTTCTAGAAAAAAATCCTCAGGCTTTACGTTATGCCGAATTCAGAAGTAAAAATAACCAAGAACCTAACGGTAATACTGAACGTGAGATCAATTATCATCTTTTTGTACAGTATGAAACAGATCTGGCACTTATGAATATTTCACGCAATTCTGGAATAGATCTTTATATGGACTATCCGGTTGGCGTAAATGATTCTGGTTTTGATTATAAAGATGATGACACTAATTTTTTAGGCAGCGTATCCGTGGGAGCTCCACCAGAACCCGTTTTTCAATTGGGTCAGGATTGGGGTTTCCCCTCTTTTCATCCACAAAAACTTCCCTTAAAAAAATATTCTTATTTTATCGATAGCATACGTCAGCATCTTAAATATTCTAAAATTCTACGGCTGGATCATGTTATCGGACTTTACCGGATTTATTCTGTACCCAAGGGCTATGGGGGAAAAAATGGCGCTTATATAAGATTTTCTGAAGAAGATTTTTTTGCTATTATTGTGCTCGAAGCTTCAAATGCAGGTGCCGATATTATCGGAGAAAATCTCGGAACTGTTCCTGCAAAAGTAAATGAAATTCTTAAAAAGAGAAACCTCAAAGGAATGCAAATTTTACAACTGGATCTTGGCGAAAGGCCTGAGAATCTCATCTCAAAAATTGATCAAAATACACTATGCGCATTAAATACTCATGATATGCCGATGTTTGAGAGCTTCATGAAAGCCGAAGACCTTGATGAGGTACTCAGCCTCGGAATTCTGCATTCAGATTTTTATGCTCAATTTAAGCAGGAAAGATTTGAACAGCTGCAAAAATGGGAGAATATTTTTCTTAAAAATCCTGTTATTGGTGCACTTAAATATTTGGCAAGCTCCAAATGCCATTATTTAGTCGTGAACCTTGAAGACCTTTGGAATGAGGAGCGACCTCAGAATATTCCGGGTACCTGGAAAGAAGTACCCAATTGGCGCCGTAAGATGGCGATCCCTATTGAAGAGTGGGAAAACCATGAAAATTGCAAACTGGCGTTTAACTCTTTAAAAACTACATTTTCTTAAATTCGTTATTAATTTATTGCCCCTCGATAAGAGCTATGTTTTTATGGCGCCATTAGTGATTTCATTGCTATTTTCAAGAGGGGAATTGATTTTTGGCGTTAAGAATTACAATCATAAAATCATCAGCCTTGCTTTGTTTTTTACTGATGCAACTCGTCTGTATTAACTTGCTTTTTGGAATTGATACTGCAGATTCAAAACGCCTAGATGTTATAGCCTATTGGCTCGATTCCCAACATATGATGGTGCAAATTCCCGCTCATATCATGCCCCGAAATTCGTTGAAATTTTATCTTCGTGAGCAAGCGACTCCCAACAGTTTTAACACGGAACTACCAGCGCTGTCGTATAACAGCGACGTGATTATTCTGAGCACAGCTTCCATTCCACTTGCTCAGCAAAAAGAACTGGTCAGTAAAGCCCTAGTTCTTGATGTGATGTCAGGTCGATTTTTAATGCAAAGAACTGGCATTGCTATGACAACAATTCTGGATGATCTTTTTTATACAGATACGTCATTAGGACAGATCTGGACTTCTGAAAACGTCGAAATTAAAATTTGGTCACCTACAGCCCAAAAAATGATTCTTCATCTTTATGATTCACCACAGGCTGCAACTCCAGTTTTATCGAGTCCTATGGCTGCAAAAAATGGCATCTGGAGTATAAAACTTTCCACAAGCTATAAACTCCATTATTTTCAACTAGAAGTTGTTAACTTTTTTCCAGAGTTACTAAGCTACCAAAATGTTTTTGTTACCGACCCCTACTCGCATGGTTTATCCACCGACGGACAAAAAACTTTACTTGTGGACCTTGAAGACCCGCAAACTAAACCCACTGATTGGGATCAATATAAATTGCCCGATCCAGTTAAAACTATTGAATCTGTTGTTTACGAAAACCACATTCGTGATTTAACGGCTCATGATTTAAATATTCCTAAAGCGCTTCAGGGAAAGTATCTAGGCCTCGCCGCTGAAGAATCACAAGCTTATCTGTATTTAAAAGAAATCAAAAATGCCGGCATCACGCATTTACATTTATTGCCATTTTACGACTTCGCAAGTGTACCCGAAAATAAAGCTCATCTTGAAACTTTGCCTGACCTTGATTGGGGTTCTCCAGATGAAGCTCCTACCGCCTTAGCTCGTATTCGACGTAAAGATAATTACAATTGGGGCTACGATCCAGTGCACTGGTTAAGCCCTGAAGGCAGCTATGCAACAAATCCTGATGGTATCTCTCGAATTTATGAAATTCGAAAAATGATCCAGTCACTTCATAAATTAAACCTGCATATCACACAGGATGTAGTTTTTAATCACACCTATGCTTCGGATTTTACAAGTTACTCAGTGCTAAATAAACTGGTTCCTTCTTATTATTACAGATTAGAACCTAAAGGTGTTGTGGCCACGTCTTCTTGTTGTGCCGACACTGCATCAGAAAACCGTATGATGGAAAGACTGATGATCGACTCTATTAAGCACTGGATTAAATATTATCATATTACTTCTTTTCGTTTTGATCTGATGTCGTTTCACTCGCGTGAAACAATGATTAAAATTCGCGATATCGTTAAAGATGACCTCAACATAAAATTCAATTACCCTGCAAATAGCGTATTGATATTTGGTGAGGCTTGGGCTTTTGGTTCTTTAAATGATCGAAGACCGGATCTTGCGATGACACAAAAAAATTCATTCGGTAGTGGTATCGGTGTATTCAATGATCGCCTTCGCGACGCCCTACGCGGCGGCACCACCAACCTATCGGAGCCTGCGGATCAAGGTTTTATAACAGGCTTATTTGACAATTTTAATTATAGTCCAAGAAACCGCAATTCGCCTGTTACCGAATATGATCGCCTTGAAAAACATCTCCATCTAAAAGACGTTGTAAAAATCGGACTAGCCGGTAATTTAAGAGATTTCATCTTTAAAGAACACTGGGGAAGTTTACAATCAGCCGGTAATATTAATTTCCGTGGCGCACCGGTTGCGTATTCCGAAGCTCCACAAGAAAGCATCAATTATGTTTCCGCCCACGACGGCACAACACTTTGGGATGCTATTCAGGCTAAGCTACCCTATCAATCAGAGTGGGCACAGCCTGCAACCGCTCCACTATGGGAACGTGTGCGCAGGCAACAACTGGCTCTTTCAATTGTTTTATTTTCCCAAGGTATTCCTTTTATTGAAGGCGGTAGCGAGATCTTACGTAGTAAAAACGGTGATGTGGATTCTTATGATTCCGGAGATTACTATAATGCACTTAATTTAAATTTAAAAACCAATAACTGGACTCGAGCATTGCCTCCACCTTGGAAAAATGATTCTGAGTGGGGTTTTTGGAGTGAGCGTATTTCAGATCAATCAATTAATCCACGCCCTGAGGATATAAGCGGAACTTTGAATATATTTAAAGCTCTCCTAAAAATTCGCAAAAATCATGAAGCCTTTAAAATAGATAATTTAAAAAACATACAAAAACGTCTTTCTTTTTTAGATGAAACTCACCGCGGCGATTCTGAAATTTTAGTCATGAATTTAGTAAGCAGCAAAAGTAACAATCCTGATATCATAGTTATTTGGAATACCTCACGACTTGAAAAAAATTGGCAGCATTCAATTTTAAATAATCAAAATTGGAAAATCGAACCTACGCTGAATGTACAAAACACTCCTTGGCTGAGTAAAGTAATATTAGCAAAAGGCTCTGTCCTCTTGCCGCCGCTTTCGTTTGTTATTCTGGTGGGATCTACTGAGTTATGATTTTTCAGATGAAAAAAATAATTTATTTACTGATTTTTTCATTTAGTTTTTCTTTTGCGAAGGAAAGTCCGACAAAACCAGTCCAGATCCAAATCTGGCATCAAATGATTTACTCACACCGTGAGGTCCTGGCCCGCGCAATTACTACTTTTGAAAATAGCAATCCCGGTGTTAAAATTCGCGCCACTTACCGAGAAACCGAAGAACTCAGATCGGCATTTCAGTCTGCGGCCATGGGGGGATCTGGTCCACACTTAATCTATGGCCCCAGTGATCAAGTTGGTCCTTTTGCGGCGATGGGCTTAATTAGCCCCTTAGAAAATGAACTACCAACTGAATTTTGGAATCAATTTGATTCTTTAGCAGTGCCTGTCTATCAAGATCATCGTTATATCGTCGGCGACACTGTGGGAAACCATCTGATGCTCATTTACAATCGTAAAATTGTTAAAAATCCTCCGGCCACAATTGCCGAGCTTATTGCTCAGGCCAAGCAGTACACAATTGACTCCGATAAGGACTCCAAAATAAATCAGTGGGGTTTGGTTTTTAATTTCACCGAGCCTTTTTTCTTTGTTCCTTGGATCAATGCTTTTGGCGAAGGTTTTTTAAAAAACCAAATCGAACCTAATCTGAACACAACAGCAACCCAAGCGGCTTTTACATTCATTCAAGATTTAAAAATAAAACATAAAGTAATCCCACCTGAATGCGATTACGAAATGGCAAACTCATTATTTAAAGAAGGTCGAGCGGCCTTTATAATAAATGGGGATTGGTCTTGGGGCGACTATAAGGAAGCTAAAATTGATTTCGGTATTGCACCGCTACCACAAAATGAAGTTACAAAATTATGGCCTGCACCATTGGTTGGAACTAAGGGTTATTCTTTGAATGCTAATATCACCGACTCAGAAGAGAAAAAAATAACATTAAAAGTTTTGCAATTTTTAACTTCGGAACAGGTACAAACACTTTTTTTAGCTGAAGTTGGCACGCTTCCTTCGAATTTAAACTTGCGTAGCCAAGCTGGTGTTAAAAATAATGCGCAGCTAACCGCATCAGCTCAAGTCATGCTTTATGGCCAAGCTATGCCCATGGTGCCAGAGGTTCGCGCTGTGTGGGATTCCTTACGTAAACATTATCAGGCCGTATTAGGTGGGCAGGAACTTCCAGTCACAGCAAGCGAGGCCGCACAACTTGATGCCATCAAGCAAATCTCAAATATGAATAATGTGACGCAACCCGGTCTACAAGCAAAACTCATTTCTGGATTATTAATTGTTATTTTAATTTTATTATCTTTTTTTCTGCTTCGCAGATTTCCTGAATTTATCAGAGCGCTCCGTGCTCAGCCCCTTTACTGGGCTATGCTGCTTCCCTCGTTGCTGATCATCTTTTTAATTGTCGTCTACCCATTTTTCTACAATATACTTATTTCTATTTCAAATTTCGGACTTCGTACTTTTAAAGACTGGCAGATAATAGGTTTACAGAACTATGTTGAAGTGTTTAGTGATTTTCAATTTTATTCAGTATTATTAAAAACTATTATCTGGACTGTAACTAATGTGGCCACCCATGTGGCCATCGGTTTAGCTCTCGCCATTTTTATTGATCAACTCCTACCATTTAAGGGCTTATGGCGCGTGCTGCTTATTATTCCTTGGGCCATACCCCAGTATATAACAGCTTTAACCTGGCGCGGACTTTTTAACCAAGAATACGGGCCCATTAATCATTTTTTACAAACTTGGTTTCAGCTTCCTGCTGTGCAATGGCTGAGTCAGCCTTTCACAACATTTTTTGCATGTTTTATTACAAATGTATGGCTTGGATTTCCGTTTATGATGGTTGTAGCTCTAGGTGGACTTCAGTCTATTCCGCAAAGTTTATATGAAGCTGCAAAAATTGATGGAGCTAACGAGTGGCAAAGATTTAAACTCATCACCTGGCCACTGCTACTACCGGTTATGATACCCGCTGCACTTTTAGGTTTTATCTGGACCTTTAATAACCTCAATGTTGTCTGGCTGGTGTCCAACTCGGGAGAGCCCGCTGATCAAACTCATATTTTGGTGAGTTATGTTTATAAATCAGCCTTTAATCTTTATCGCTATGGCTATGCTGCCGCTCTTTCACTGATTATATTTATTTTGTTAATGGCTTATGGTTTTTGGTTTGTACATAAGAAATCACTTAAAGAAAAGACTTCAATATGAAAAAGATTTTTGCATTAGTTGTAATTATTCTATTCAGTGTTTTTTCTATTTATCCAGTTTTATATGTTCTAACAGTTTCACTCAGAACAGATCAGGCCTTTCAGGCTAATCAGCTTAATTTTTTTGGTGATAATACCGGTTTTCAGAATTTCACCCGGCTGATCACCGAAACAGATTTTCTGATCTGGTTCCGTAACTCTGTATTGGTCTCTGGAACCTCAACAATTCTAGGTGTAACAATGGCCGCCACCGCAGCCTATGCCTTATCTAGATACTCTTTTAAGGCTAAACGCTGGATACTTTTTTCGCTACTGACGACGCAGATGTTTCCGGCCACCATGCTGATGCTGCCCTTTTTTATTATTTTAGCGAAGTTACAACTCATCAACTCTTTTATGGGCTTATTTATAATTTATGCCTCAACAGCTCTGCCTTTTTGCATTTGGCAAATGAAAGCCTATTACGACACACTACCTATAGATCTTGAAGAGGCCGCACTCCTTGATGGTTGCTCAAAATGGCAGGTTTTTTATAAAATAATTTTACCAATTTCATCTCCGGCTTTAGTTATAACCGGGTTATTTTCATTTATGGCAGCCTGGAGCGAATATATGATTGCCGCCATTGTTCTGCAAGATCCCGCACTCTATACTCTACCCTTAGGTTTAAAAAGTTTTCAGGCAAGTCTAGCGACTCAATGGGGCTTATATGCCGCCGCCGCATTGATTGTTAGTATTCCAGTTGTACTGTTATTTTTTATGTTATCAAGATATCTAATTTCAGGCCTAACCGTTGGCAGTGTGAAAGGTTAATTATGAACTACATTGAGCTAAAAAATATTTCAAAAAAATTTTCAAACAACCAGGTTCTTAAGAATATTAATTTAAATGTGAAATCCTCTGAGTTTTTAGTGCTGGTTGGCCCTTCTGGCTGCGGTAAAAGTACCTTGCTACGAACAATTGCAGGTTTGGAAACACCCGACAGTGGCGATGTGATAATTGCTGGAGTTCGCGTGAACTCTGTACAGCCCCAAGATCGAAACTTAGCAATGGTTTTTCAATCCTATGCGCTTTACCCTCATTTAAGTGTTTATGATAATTTAGCTTTTTCATTAAAATTAAAAAAAGTCTCTGACACCGAGATCAAAAAACAAGTTTTAGAAACCGCTCATTTTTTACAAATAGAGAGTTTTTTAGATAGAAAACCAAAAGCTCTCAGCGGTGGACAGCGTCAGCGTGTGGCCTTAGGTCGTGCACTCGTTAAAAGACCGCCTTTAATTTTATTTGATGAACCTTTATCAAATCTTGATGCTCATTTGCGCCAGCAAATGCGACTTGAAATTAAAAGAATACATCAACAAATGAACTGTACAGTTATTTATGTCACGCACGATCAAGTCGAGGCAACCACTATGGGAGATCGCATTGTGGTGATGAAACAAGGCGAAATTATTCAAGTTGACCAGCCCACTAAAATTTATGAATCTCCACAAAACACATTTGTGGCGGGCTTTATCGGTTCACCTGAAATCAATATATTGTCTGGCGAGTTCAATAATCTTAAAATGAATAATATCGAAATTGGCATCAGACCTGAATACCTTAGAATTCAAGAAAAAGCCGGCTATCAAAATACCGGCACCGCGGTCATCAATTATATAGAAAATCTAGGTTCACATAATCTTTATCATCTCACTCAGAACGATGTTAAAATTCGTGTCCTACAAAGCCCTGTTGAAGGTGCAAGCGTTGGACAAAAAATACCACTTTATGTAAAAGCAGAAAAAATTATCAGATTTGATGCCCAAACTAAAATGAGACTGCAGGATTGATATGCGATACTATATCTCTTTATTATTTTTAAGCACACTCTTAACTCACCAATTACTGATGGCTGCGCCTAGAACAGTTTTTGTTCAATTATTTGAATGGCCCTGGAAAGACGTTGCCAAAGAATGTGAACATTATCTTGGCCCTAATGGATTTGCTGCTGTACAGGTATCTCCTCCACAAGAACATCTTTCTACAAATAATTCTTTTTGGTGGGAGCGTTACCAGCCCGTATCCTATAAAATATTAAGTCGTTCTGGTAACGAAGAAGACTTTAAAGATATGGTTCAGCGCTGCAATAAAGTTGGCGTTGATATATATGTTGATGCGGTCATCAATCACATGTCGGGCTTTGAAAGTGGCCAGGGCCTTTCGGGATTTCCGTTTACACACTATAGTTACGATAACGTATACAATTATGATGATTTTCATCATTGTAACCGAAACGACAGCGACGATATTGTCAACTTCACTGATCGTTATGAATTATTTAATTGTGAACTCTTAAATTTGGCCGACTTAAATACCAGTGCAAATAAAGTTAAAAAAACAATTTCCAATTATCTGAATAAACTGACGGACTACGGTGTTAAAGGATTTAGAATAGATGCCGCCAAGCATATGAGTCCAGCTGATCTAATTGGTATCAAAAAAAATCTAAAAAATTCTCCTTATATTATTCAGGAACTTATTATCAGCGCAGCAGAACCAATTGGTTACAACGAATACAGCTCCATCGGTGATATGACCGTATTTGCTGTACCATTTTTACTGGGACAGGCCTTTAAACATCAACACTTGGGCGCCCTTAGAAACATTAATCTGGGCCTTCCCGCCAGCGATCAGGCCATAGTTTTTATTGATAATCATGACTTACAAAGAATAAACGAACGTTCAAGTTTATTAACCTATCAACAAGACCACTCAGCCTTTCGCTTAGCACAGGTTTTTTTACTGACTTGGCCCTATGCCTACCCGCAAATCTATTCTGGTTTTAATATGAATAGTTTTGATCAGGGACCTCCCGTTGATAGCAATCGAATGACCATACCGATTCTTGATGAGAATTTAAATTGTAGCTCTGCTTGGACCTGTGAGCATCGTTTACCCGAAGTTGCAGGCCTTGTGAAATTCAGAAATTTTACCGATAACGCCTTTTACACCACTGATTGGTGGAGCAATGGAACAGATCAATTAGCTTTTTCAAGAGGTTCACTTGGTTTTGTAGCCATTAACAACTCCGCACAGCTTATGCAGCGAGAACTACAAACTTCGCTGCCGCAAGGAGAGTATTGCAACTTAGCAGAATCTGTTAACACAAAGGATAGCAATTGTGAAAAGCTCTACATAATAGACAAAAACTCTCGGATTAAACTCAAACTACAACCACAAACTGCACTGGTATTATTAAAAAAATGAAAAAAAGTAGTACTGCCCTAAAATACAGTATCGGTCTTGATTTAGGCGGCACCAAACTTGCCACCGCTTTAGTTGATAGCCGCGGAAATATTTTAGAATACAATAAATTTCCACTCGAAATAAACAAGACTAAATCCCCACAAGAAGCCAAAAAAAAAGTGATTTCATTTATGCAATCGGCCTGCGAAGACTACAAACGCCGATATCCAACTCAAACTTCTGCTAAAAACTTTATGGGTATTGGTCTTGCTAGCGCTGGACCTCTTAATATAAAAACCGGTGAATTAATTGATCCCTCAAATTTTAAAGACTGGAAACGCTTTAAAATTGTTCAAGAATTAACATCTGCCCTAAAAAAAATAAATTGGCAGCCTAAAATATATTTTCAAAACGATGCCATAGCCTCTGCCTTTGCCGAAAAATGGATTGGCGCTGCTAAAAATTGTAAAAGTTTTGTCGTGGTAACTGTCGGTACCGGAATTGGCACCGGAGTCATTTTTAACGGACTACCCTGCCAAACTGAGGGCATGGGCTCTGAATGGGGCCATTTGCTAGTTGATGTTAAAGGCATGCAGCAACATAAATCCATGATTACAGAGCACACAGTTGAAGGAATCGCTTCCGGAACTGCACTTCTAAAAAGAGCAAAGGCACTTGGTTTTAAGGGCAGCTCAGTTGAAGAATTAGTTGTTGAAAATGAACAAACGACCCAATACAAAATTTTATTCGACGACATGGCGTGGGCTCTGGCAGCACTTTGTTACAGCCTTTCTATGGGTTTTCATTTTGATAAAATTCTTTTTAGCGGTGGCTTAATAAAAATTAAACATCTGTACTGGGAACAAACCAAAAAAATCTACTCCGATATGATACGCCAAAGAAACCCCGCATTTTTAGCGCCGATTGCAGTGGCTAAAGCCGGAAATAAAGCTGGCGTTGTTGGGGCTGCGAGTTTGCCGTATTTGCTTCGGAATTAATAGCTCAACTATTCCCTCATCTTCTTATAAATATTGATCAGCCCATTCGTCGAACTATCGTGACCATTTACAACAGCAGAACTTTCAAGTTCAGGTAAAATTTGGTTAGCTAATTTTTTACCGAGCTCAACACCCCATTGATCAAAACTAAAAATATTCCAAATGACTCCTTGAGTGAACACTTTATGTTCGTACATCGCAATTAAGGAGCCTAAAATTTCCGGAGTAAGTTTCTTGTAAATAATTGAATTACTAGGATGATTACCTTTAAACTGTTTATAGGGATCGCTAGCACTTGTATTACCAAAAGCCAAAGCTTGGGTTTGAGCAAAAAAATTAGAAAGTAATTTTGCATGATGGTCCGTTAAATTATTCAGACTATTTGCCGCTATTAAAAAATCACAAGGAACAAGTTTTGTACCCTGGTGCAGTAATTGATAAAAAGCATGCTGCCCGTTGGTGCCGGGCTCTCCCCAAATAACTGGACCCGTTTGATACTTGATGGGCTCCCCGTTACGATCTACAGATTTTCCATTACTTTCCATATTGCATTGCTGAAGATAGGCTACGAATCGATGCAAATACTGGTCATAGGGTAAAACTGCTTCTGTCTGACTACCTAAAAAATTGCCGTACCAAATTCCTATTAGGCCCATAAGCACCGGGATATTATGTTGTAGAGGTGTATTTGCAAAATGAGTGTCCATGGCTTCAGCGCCGTTTAATAGTTTTTCAAAATTCTCATAACCTATAGAACAAGCTATTGATAAGCCAATAGCCGAACACCAACTGTACCTGCCGCCGACCCAATCCCAGAATTCGAATCTATTTTCATTTGTTATGCCGAATTCATTAACAGCCTGTGCATTTGTCGAAATAGCTGCAAAATGTTTGGCAATATGTTGCTTATCTGCCGCTGCTTTTAAAAACCATTTTTGTGCCGTATGGGCATTTGTCATCGTTTCTTGAGTGGTAAATGTTTTTGAAGCGACTAAGAAAAATGTTGTTTCGGGTTTAAGTGCTTTTAAGGTCTCATAAATATGCGCGCCATCAACATTAGAAACAAAATAAGTTTTGATATTCGGTAATTGGTAAAATTTAAGAGCTTCGGTGATCATATGCGGGCCAAGGTCAGAACCACCAATACCGATGTTAACAATGTCAGTTATGGGTTTTCCCGTATACCCAAGTAATGATCCTGAAGAGATTTTATTAGAAAATTTCTTCATTTGTTCTAAAACTCTGTTAATAGCCGGCATTATATCCTGACCATCTACTAATATTGGCTTTTTGCTTTGTTTTCTGAGCGCGGTGTGCAGTACAGGACGGTTTTCAGTTTTATTAATTTTTTCGCCAGAAAAAATTTGTTTAATTGCACCTGTTAAATTGCACTCTTCTGCCAGTTGCAAAAGTAATTTTATAGTTTCGTCAGTTAAAATATTTTTAGAATAATCAAGATGGATTTTGTTATCAAAATTCAATGAAAATTTTGAAAAACGATCAGGATCCTTCGAAAATAGTTCGTTCAAATGAGCTGACTTCATTTTTTCAGAATGCTCACTAAGTAGCTTCCAGGACTGTGTTTGTGTAGGATTAGTTGATTTTAACATGGCTCAACTCTTTCAATTGTGTAGGAGTAATTGAATCTGAAATAATACCCCTGATTGTATTTTTGTATTTAAGGTATATCGAAACATCATTGACCGTCCATAAAACTACCGGAAGTTTTTCTGATAACTTAATAAAAAAATCAGATAAATCCTGATATCTTAAGTTTATCATCTGCGGCTTACATATTAGGTTAATAAAATAAGAATAGCGGACATACGAAGGACCGCTACGATTTTCAAACGTTAAAAGCAGCGCGCGGTAAACCTCCGAGCAAAAAAAACGCATTTTGATCAAACTGAGTGGATTAAAGCTAGAGATCATCACTCTATTTTCAAGATAGTGTTTCCCAATCAGTTCACAAATTTTTCTTTCAAGTTTACAGCTTATGATTTCCAGCGATTTGATTTCAATATTTAGTTTAAAGTTATTTTTTTGAGCCACCCAAGTAAAGAGCTCTTCAAGCGTAGTAACTTCAGTAAGGGCCTTTAATTCACTATAGGTCATCTGACTAATAATTCGATTTTGGTAACTGTCATCGTGAAACAAGATCACCACCTCATCAGAGGTCAGTCGAACGTCAAATTCGGTCATTTCATAACCCGCATCGGCGGCGGCCTTAATTGCGGCCAATGTGTTTTGCTTAGCTCCATTAATCCAATAACCACGATGCGCCTGTAAGCTTGGCAACCAGTGATTTATACTATAAGTTTTTAATGAATCCAAAACTTACACCCTTTACTGAATACGCCTAATTAGCATTTCATCATCTGAATTTTTCATTATATTAAATTTATGTAGGACATTAGGACTTTTCATTATAATTTTAGCATTCATTCCATTTTGATATATAACCGAACCCTTAAACGACAAATATGTATCTGATTTGCTTGTAACGTCACTTAAAAAATTGGAATTTAACTCAAAGTTAACATTTTTCCAGTTACTTCCGGATAGTACAAGATTGGTCTTACTGCTGTTAATGACATCTAACTTAAAGCCGTTATCGATATTTAATATCTGCTTGATAATTTTATTTTTAATAAAACTTGGATCACTGGTCAGGCGCACTGGTTTAATAGTTGCATGTAAACTTTCAGTTTCTTTGTTATTAGAAAGAACTTGGTCAATATTAATATTAAGTCCCGTCATCGTAATGCCAGGTAACAGGATTTTATCGGAATAAATTTTTAAACTATGAGTTTCCTGGCTATTTTTAATATAATTCCAAGACACTTCCATTTTAGGGGATTGCTCAACAAATGTAAACTGCTTCCATATTTTTTCATCTAATGTAACGCCGCTGAATTTAAGGTCGGCAGTAAGGGCTGTAGATTTCACATTATACTGACCCGAGAATTTCCCCCCGACCATTTGTTTGTTGATCACAAAATCATTGGCTTCAAACTTTATGTTTTCAAAACCACGAACTATTTTAATATTAATGTGTTCAATATTCTGCAGATCCCTTCGTCCGCGGTTAGAAAAGACTGCCTTGATATCTTTTAATTCACCATTAAAGCTATACGACCTTTCAGTTTCATATTCTAATCTGCCCGTAAGATTTCCTAAACTTTCAAAACTATCAAGTTTATTTTCTAATTTATTTAAATCTTTAAGTACAGACAGAGGTAGTTTATTAATCTCTAAAATAAAGGGGCTAACTCTTAATTGTGAACCCGAGTGATCCAACGCAAGTTCATCTATTTTTAATAAACCATTTTCTACATAGACTTGAATGTATTTAAATTTGGTTTCAATCTCAGTTTTACCATTGAGCAGAAATTCACCCTTGCTTTTGAAGCTGATAGATACCGGCACCTTATCAAAATTAATTTCACTGCCCGCTCTAATATCGCCGAATAAAGGATAAAGTGCCTTGGCCGACACATGACCCAAATTCAATTCATACAAAACATTATTGGAGTTCGTTATGTTTTGAGCGAACAAATGAATATCCCCATCAAGTAATTTTCCGTTGATGTTAAGAATAGATTCGATCTGATTATTCTCTTTAGCTTTAATAACGGCGACCAAATCAGAATTTAAAAAATAGACATCAGTTCTTGTGTCTTTGATAGCATTAATTTGTGCCTTAATATTAAGTTCAGATAAATTATTTTCTTTATACAAAAAATCCAGACTTAATTGTTTTAAAATAATTGGCTGATCTGTTTTTTTGCTGAAAATAATTTTTAGCTTTTCAATATAGATTTCCTTGAGTGCTGCATCAGTTTGATTAAAAAATAAATTCTTAAGGCCGGCCTTCGCGGTCTTACCCTCAGTTACTGCGCTATCGGCCGGCGTGTCCGACGAAGCTACGGCCCTTGAGTCCAGCAGCTCAGCGTTTGTGGTGGATCTTGCAATACATTTTTCAATATCAGAAAGTCGCAGTTCAATTTCTTTAATTCGAACTTTAGGAATGCTGTTATTGATACCTAAAATATTAAGTATCGAAATTGGAACTTCAAGCTCTTCTACATATATCTGAGTGTTTTGACAGAGTTGATTTTTGGGGCTCAGGCGTAACTTAGTAACGACCAGCGCCGGGAAAGGCAGTCCCCAGCGGGATAAAGTCACTTTTGCTGATTCATAGTCTAGGTTAAAATCACTCTTAAGGCGGTCAATGGATCTGTCTATATGAACTTGAATCCGACTTTCAGAAATTTGTGAACGTAAAGCTAAGCCAATAAAAATAGATATTACAAGACCTATAGTAAAAATTCGCAGCCCGGGCTGGTCAATAACGGCTCGACTCATGTGACTCTATACAAACTTGAAAGATAAAATTTCGTATTCTTTATCGCCTTTTGGACTTTGTACTGTAACCAAATCACCTTTTTTTTTGCCAATCATCGCGCGGGCTAGAGGAGAAATAATTGAAATCTTACGTTTTTTAACATCGGCTTCGTCTACACCGACGATTTGATAAACGGATTTTTCATCTGTTTCAGTGTCAACAATCTCAGTGGTAGCACCAAAAACTATGCGATCTGATTTTATAGTGGCTGGATCTATAGCTTCGACACCAGCCAGTTTTCCCTGAATTTCACCGATCCTACCCTCAATCATTCCTTGTCTTTCTTTCGCAGCGTCGTATTCAGCATTTTCGCTTATATCACCGTGGGCTCTGGCCTCTTCGATAGCCTTGATAATTGCAGGCCTTTCTTCAAGAATTAGTTTTTTAAGTTCGGCCTCAAGTATCTGTTTTCCATGTAATGTAATTGGTAGAGTCTCAAGTGACATAAAAGCCTTACTTTCTGTTTGCGTCCATTTTGCGTCGATCTTCTTTTTGCCTATTTTTTAATCTATACGAAAGCCTATTTTATACCAAATATTCAGTCTATACACAAACACATGAGGACAGACTATAGCGCGTCAAATTACACTATTAATATGAAATATTATAAGAGTTTATAAATGAATATTCTGCCACTACTGGATGCTGCTAAAACAATCTGGCTATCTACGCATAAAAGTGCGGATGGTGACGGTCTCGGAAGTGAGATTGCATTTTATCATGCTCTTAAAAACCGAAATTATTCGGTCAAAATAATCCATAATGACCCCGTCCCTGAAAGATACCATTTTTTACTCGGCAGCATTGAGGTTTTAGATTCGAACAAAATCGATAAAAATATCTTCTCGCCGCAGGATCTCACCTTCATTTTTGATACGCATGATCCTAAACTCTGCTCCCCTTTATTTGGTTTTTTGCAAGAGACTCAGTCTAAAATTTTTTTTGTTGATCACCATGTGGTATTCGAAAAAAAACTTGATAACGTCGGTTATCACATTGATGAAAATGCCAGCTGTACGGGAGAAATTGTTCTGGAGCTCATAAAAGAAATAAATGGTGTTGTCGACCAGAACATCGCAACGGCCCTGTACACCAGTCTGTTATTCGACACCCAAAGTTTTAAATTGCTCAGAAATCCGGTTAAAATATTTAACATGGCAAAAGAACTTATTCTTGCCGGAGCAAGCCATAATCTAATTCATAGTATTCTATTTGATAATTGGTCCATTAATAAAATGAATTATTTATCGAGATTAATCCATCAAGTAACCTATATTAATAATGACACTGCGATTATTAACATAACAAAAGCCGATTTGAATGAATTCAGCCTAAATACTGATGATGTCAGCGATCTTGTGGATTTATTCATGTCCGTAAAAAGTCTAAAAACCTCTATTGTTGTAAGAGAAGACGCCTATAATTACTTTAAACTGAGCTTTAGAAGTCGCAGCAAAGAGATTCTCAGTTGGGCTCGAGTATTTGGTGGCGGTGGTCATCTTTATTCAGCAGGAGCCTGGGTGAATGATTCTGCAGAGAATATTTTAAAAAAGATAAATGTTCTGATAGACACTAAAAAATAATCGCTAGACGTTCGTCAGTTTGCCCGACTCCAGTAACCGATATAAAAACTTAATCTGATCGTTAAGAGAGTGCAACTCCATCATTTCGTATTGCATATCAAAATCATATATTAAATAGGCACCAAAAGCTCCGATCACTTCTTGCGGACCTATTAAACTTCTAATAAAAATATCTCTTTGTAAGGAATCCTGAATATTTTTAGTAACCCATCTAACCAGCACTTCACTTAAAGTAATATAATAAGATTTTAACGCATCATCTAGAATTTTATCTTCATGCACCAAAGCGCCTTCAATGCTTGATACCGAATCAACAGTCTTCATTGTACTCAGGTCCAGTGAAACCTTGCCTTGCCCTGCCATAAAAACTAACATTGTGCCGTCGAGTCTCCTTTCAATAACCTGAGGAATCGAATACCCGGCAATGGGTCTAATTTCCTGAGATCCTTCTGGCACAAAACACAAGGCAATTGGAACTCCTTGCTGAATCGATTGATTTATCATTTCGATATAACGTGGTTCAAATATATTTAAGGGCTTGGTCGTATTCGGAAACAAATTTATATTCGTTAATGGAAAAATATAGAATTTTTTCAGTATTTTATCAGCGGTGCCAGGTACTTTCACTCCACTCATCAAAGTAATATAAATGCGCTCACAGTTTAGAGCAACGAAATAAAGTATTTATCGGCTTCACTTAAATTAATCCCCTTAATTTCCTCAATCATAAACCAGTCCAGCTTGTCATGATCGACTAATTTAAACTCGGGCTTATCTACTATTTGAGCGCTCCACAAATATATTTTGACCAACTTATTTTGATGCTGATCTTTATATTCGTATGTATTTTCAGCTATAAATTTGATACCCAAAGGTGATAAATCAAAGCCCAGCTCTTCATTAATTTCACGAATCAGTGCTTGCTTTTGGCTTTCACCAGACTCTATTTTACCACCGGGAAACTCCCAGCTGCCTGCACCCGAATGACCTGGACCCCGTCTAGCTAACAAAAATTTACCATCTGTCGAGCAGGTCAAGGCCAGTGCCACCACCTCAATTATCTTCTTATTTATCATATTCTGACTAGCTGACATGTAAATACTTTGATAAATTATTAGAGTGATTGCAATGAATTAATTCCTTACCTACTTGGGAGCCATATCACAATGCTAGATTTTCAAAATTCATACCTCATTATTTTATTAGCTGGAGTTTCATTCTTTTTATATGGCAGTGCCATGGCCTCAGCCAGTTTAGAAAAATTAATGGCGGCACGTATCACTAACTTAATGAATAAGGTTTCTTCCTCGCAGTTTTTATCAATCGGTGTCGGCGTTGCGCTTACGACTATCTTACAAAGTTCTGGCGCGGTAACCTCTATGCTTGTGGGCCTTGGTACGGCTCGCGTGATTAAATTACCGCAAGTGATGGGTATTATCATCGGTACGGCCATTGGCTCCACTCTGACAGTACAATTGATTTCGTTTGATTTAACCGCTTATGCACTTCCAATATTTGTCCTTGGTTTTACGGTTTATTTTTTAACTAAAAAGCAGACTATAAAAAATTTAGCCACTGTGCTGATGGGTTTTGCTCTGCTTTTTGTGGGTTTAAAAATGATCTCCGTCAGTTCGCACCACTATGCCAGTCTCGAAATTCTTAAGGATTTTTTCCAATCAATTCGTAATAACTCAATTTATTCTTTCTCGGCGGCCATGATTTTTTGCGCTTTTGTTCACAGCAGTGCCGTGACAATTGGTTTAGCGATGGGGCTGGCTAGCGCTGGCGTCATCTCAACTCATGATGCAATGTTATGGGTTTATGGTGCCAATCTCGGAACAACGTCTACAGCGCTGTTTGCTGCGGTCGGTAGTAATTACATCGGCAAACAGGTCGCCTGGGCTCATTTCTTTTACAAAGGTATAAGTGTTCTAATTTTTTACCCGATTACGAACTATTTTCTAGAATTTGTTGAAATTTTTAATACAACTACCAGCAGAAGCATTGCCAATGCCCACCTTTTTTTCAATGTTGCTTCTGCTATCATCTTTTTTCCGTTCATTAAAAAAGGTGCTGAATTTATTGAAAAAATATTTCCTAAAAATTCGGCTGACGAATTTGGCGCCGAGTTTTTAACAATGAATACGTACCAAAACTCTGCGCTTGCAGTCTCGTACGCACAGCGCGAAATTATGCGGATGGCCGATATTGTACTGAATATGATTAAAGATTCAGTACATCTTTTTGAAAGTGAAGATCCGATTTTAGTGCAATCTATTAAAGATCGTGACAATCAGGTTGATTTTCTTTATCGAGAAATAAAAATGTTTTTACTAGATCATGCCAATAAAAGTAATACAGTGGTTCACCAAAACATTATGAATATGATTATGTTCATCAGCGACCTTGAGCGAGCGGCAGACTCCATTGATATAAACATCAGAACTCTAGCGATAAAAAAGCACGCCTTAAAATTGGAATTTTCTTCCCAAGGCCTAGCAGAGATTCAAGCCATGCAGGCCCAAGTGGTCAAGGTGGCCTCGATGGGAATTAATGCCTACGATAATCCCCAAATGTGTGAGCTGGCCATCCAACTTAAAAGAGAACTTGCAAAAACTGAAATACAATATCGTGAAAACCATATCTACAGACTTAATCAGGGGCTCAGGGAATCGATCAACACCAGCTCTATTCATTTAGACTTATTAAGTGAGTATCGTCGTATCGCAAGTCTTCTTTGCAATCATGCTTATGCCACAACGAAAATTAAGGCGACTGACACAAATGGCTCTCCTTAGGTAGCTTACCTAAAGGGGTCTTACTTTTTGTGCAGCCTCAATGATAGACTTATACTCTTCAGAAAATCTTTGCATTAAGTCTTTGCTGAACTGGGCAGCTTCAATACCGAAGTCATTTAACGCACAAGTAGCAACCGGCGTTCCTTCATTTCCAACATTGAGGCCCAAATGAATCATCGACGACACCGTAGAACAAGAAGCAATAGAGACACTCAATTTTTTATTACCAAAATAGAGATCATCACCAGTGCGTTTTAATAGATGCCCTTTTTCCAAAAGCATAATTTGCACAATCGAAACCAGTAACCTCTGTAAAGAGACCGCAGTCATCAAGTTTTGACCAAAAATCTCCACAATAAAGTGTAGCATTTTATCAGATTTTATTTTGGCCTGAACCACAAAATCTTCTGCATCCACCATGTGCTTAAGACTTACATCGCAAGACCCTATAAAGGACACTATGGAGTCACCATGTAATTTATGATTTACATAGGCATAAAGCGGTTTTAATTCAGAGCCATCATAATTAATTTGTTCAGCAATAAATTTATATTTCATAATCTATTCCAGACTAATATTTTTCAAAGAGATGTTTGTAATCTAATCTTGTTGCCAGAAAGGCACGCTTTGTGCGCTTGCAAGGTTCACATTCACCACACCATAATTCTTTTGCTTGATAGCAGGGCCAAATTTTTTCAAAAGGTACCTTAACTTTTACACCCAATTCAACGATTTCTATCTTACTCATTCCTATCGTATAACATTGAATATCCATTTTGGTGGCCACCGAGTATGCAAATGATTTCCTTACTGAACGTATAAAATCCAAACTATTATCCGGAAAGGTTGCGGCCTCTTCTCTATTAAAACCAGGAACTAAAATCTCCGCACCCGTGCCTTCGGCAAAGCTTGCGGCGATATTCAAAAACACCCCATTTCGATTAGGAACCCAGACTGATTTTGCTGTAGCAATCGAAGCCGCCTGATTATCAATCAAAACACTTTTACCGGTTGGTATTGCGTACTTGTCCTGAGTGAGCGAAGACTTTCCCAGCTCTTTCATCCAAGGCAAATCTACAACTACATGTGCAATTTTATTATCATCAGCTATAATTTTAGCGCGCTGGATTTCTTTTTGAGCCGCCTTCTGACCGTAGTTAAAGGTAAGGGCTAATTTTACATTAGTCTCTACTAGTGCATTATAAAAATTGACCGTTGAATCTAAACCAGCAGACAGCAAAACAATAGAATCTTTTTTTATTGTCATAATTGTTTTAAATCCTTAACTAAAAGTTGAATGGTTTTTCGTCCGTTAAAATAATTCCATTGTAACTCACTTAGAAGTTGATATTTTTGGCCTACGTCCAATAAATCTTTAAGTTTATTACTGGGTGAAAACATCAACCCATCAACCTTGTGATTTTTTGTATTATCTGAAAAATTAAGTTTATAGTGCCCGCCTTTAAGTTCTTTTTTAGAGGTTAAAGACACCTGATCAAATTTTATTAAGGGAATATTAAACCCAACACCAAATGGACCTATAAAATCATGCCATTTCATCACGCTTTGGTTAATTTCTGATAGATCTGCAATTGTATCAAAATCAATCTCTACGGCCTGCTCTTGAGTCTTTGCCGATTGAAAGTACATTTTTAAAAGCTGCGCAAACGTCTGCAAATTTTTAGATGGCAATTCAAAACCGGCGGCGGCGGCGTGCCCTCCAGAGCGATTTAAAACACTTTCACAGCTTTTAAGTGCAGAAACTAAACTGGCCTCATATCCCGCAGGTAGACGAGAACTTCCAACAACTACACCTTCAGAATTTTCAGACCCAACAAAGGCAGGTCGATTATAATACTGCGACAATTTAGTAGCAATAAGCCCAATTATACCTCGATGAAAAAAAGGTGAGCTGACAAATACAAAATCAGGCTCGTTCCAATTTTCAAGCATTTTAAAAGCCTTGTTTTCGGCATCAATTTGCAAACTCTGCCGGGTTTCATTGTTTTCTAATATTCGATGTACAATTTGCTCGGATTTTTTATAATCGGTTTCTAAATAAATCTGCGCGGGAAGAATATCAGATTCCATACGCGATAAAGCATTTAATTTGGGTGCAAAACGAATAGCGACATCCTGAGAAGTCAGCTCTCGCCCATCTAATTTCAAAGCCTCAAGCAAAGACTTTAAGCCAGCTTTATCGGTTGTGGCCAAGGCTTTTAAACCATATTTAACCAGCACTCGATTGTCTTCAATTAATGGAACCATGTCGGTTAAAGTTCCGATACAAAAAAATTCTAAAACTTCTTTCAAATCCCATTCATTTTTGGGTAAAGTTGCATCGTCGTAAAAAGCACGCTTAACAGCTCGTAGTAAATAAAATGCAACTCCCGCGCCACATAAATATCCCAGCCCCGAAGTGCACTCTTTTTGATTCGGGTTTATAACAGTGAGGGCTTTAGGAAGCTCATCTGCTTGTAAATGATGATCGGTTAAAATAACATCGACCCCTAATTCAATCGCTTTTTCAAAAGCCTTAAAAGAGGTAATGCCCACATCAACTGTTACAATCAAAGTCATGCCTAAATTTTTTAACTCAGCAACAGCCTCGGGATGAAATCCGTAGCCTTCACTTAATCTTTTAGGTTGATAATACGACACACTTTTAAAACCAATTTTTTCAAATCCCTGTTTTAAAATAGCTAAGCCGCTGGTTCCATCCAGATCGAAATCGGCATAAATACAAATTTTTTCATCATTTTTATAGGCCTCAACAAGTCGATCAACTGCAACTTTCATCCCCTTCATTGAAAAAGGATCTTTAAGTTCGCTGAGCTTTGGGTTCAGTAAACTATCTAAGTCTTGCTGATTAAGACCACGTGAGGCTAGCACGCGGGCAATCAAATCGGGAAATGGGCCTACGAGCTTAGGAGCAACGCTGAGTCTCTCTTTCCAGTAGGCCATAAGGGGCGGTACCTCTCAAATAGTTTAAATTGATCTGTTAGGTGGACCTAATTGTAGCTCTTGGAGATAAATTAAGTTTCTCCATTACTAAAATTAATGGAGCTGCCACATATATTGAAGAGTAAGTTCCGAAGAAAATACCTACTGCAATAGCAAATGCAATATCTGAAACCACGCCACCTGCAAAAAGATACAGACTTAAGGCTGAAACAAATACTGTTCCTGATGTGATCAGAGTTCTGCTGAGCATATCATTGATGGCACGATTGATAATAAATGCATAACCTCTATTTTTATGAAGATGCTCAGTTTCACGAATACGATCGAAGACCACAATAGTGTCGTTAAGCGAAAAGCCTATCAAAGATAAAATCGCGGCTAATATAGGAACATTAACCTCTTTTCCAACAAGTACAAAGATTGCCAAGGTAATAACTGTATCATGAAATAAACAAGCCACAGCACCAGGACCGAATTTGTAGTCAAAGCGAATCGAAACATAAATTAAAATCACTAATAAACAATAAAATACCGCTAAAAATCCATTTCTTTTTAATTCAGCTCCCACTTGCGGCCCTACAGTATCAACCCTTCTGATATCTACACCGTTGTCTGCAAATGAGCTGCTTAACTTCTCTTTTACTAAAGAAATTGAGGCATTTAGCTTTTCATTGGTTTCTTTGTCTGTTGCGCCTTTTTCACCGATGAAACGGATGATAAATTCGCTACCTTCACCGAAGCTTTGCACACCAACTTCACCTAAACGTAAACCCTCGACAGTATTTCGTACTTGTTCGATAGTTACAGGCTGATTGAATTTAACCTGAATTTCAGTACCACCCTTAAAGTCGATACCGTAATTAATTCCTCTGATCGATAAATAAATCAAAGATATCAAAACAAGAACAACTGATATCCCTCCAAAAAGGCCGGTATTTTTTACGAAATC
The DNA here is from genome assembly GCA_038042235.1 of Bdellovibrionota bacterium. Taxonomy (GTDB): domain Bacteria; phylum Bdellovibrionota; class Bdellovibrionia; order Bdellovibrionales; family Bdellovibrionaceae; genus Pseudobdellovibrio. The sequence continues at coordinate 35,358 of JBBTEQ010000117.1, forward strand.
AAAGCGACCAAAAGATTCTGAATCTACATTTTTATTAGACATATATACTCCTACACCGAAAGTTTCTGCACACCAAAGCGATGTACTAAGTTGTCAACAATAACCTTTGAAACAAATACGTTAGCAAATAAAGTTGTGGCGATACCCACTAACAATGTAACAGCAAATCCTCTTACCGGCCCTGTTCCGAAATATAATAAAATGAGGGCTGTAGACGAAACCGTTATATTGGAATCAATAATAGCCGACATCGCCTTATGATATCCTTCTTGAATTGCCGACTTAAGTGACGCACCTTTTTCAAGTTCTTCTTTAATACGCTCATTAATTAAAACATTGGCATCAACTGCAAAACCCACTGTAAGCGCCATACCGGCAATACCTGGTAAAGTTAAGGTCGCACCTAAAGAACCTAATAAAGCAAAAATAGAAGTGATATTAATCAACAAACCAAGGGTCGATATCAAACCCATATTCTTATAATAAATAATCATAAAAATAATAATTAAAATAGACCCAATAAACGAGGCCGTTTTAGCTTTGTCTAGAGCATCTCTACCAAGAGATGGACCCACTCGTCTTTCTTCAAGCTGCTCTAATGAGGCCGGAAGTGATCCGGCTCTTAGAGCCGTTGCAATAAATTTAGCTTCATTAAGTTGAGTGTCACGATTTGAAGATGTACCCAAAGTAATCACGGCCTGCCCGTTTGGAATTTTAGAATTTATTTTAGGAGCAGTTTTAACAACTTTATCTAAAACCACTGCCATTTGTTCGTTGATATGTGTACCTGTCAGCTCCGCAAACTTATTAGCACCAATTGGATTAAATCTCATCGAAACTTCAGGTTCGCCGTACTGACCAAAAGCAACCGAAGCTGTATCCAAATAGTCTCCAGTAAGATCTGTGTCTGTTTTAAGTAGATAAGCAACAGAGCCAGCTTCCATTGTTTTTGCGTTCTCGTTTTTCTCAAAATAAATAATCGTCTTAGCAGGTAGTTTGCTGGCCAAATCTTGATTTAATCTAGCCACGTATTCTGAATATTTTAGAGTTGCAAGTGTATAGCCTCCTGCTTTCTCGGCTTCATCAATTAACTTACGAAGTTCTTCAGGAGATTTTTCATAAGATACAACCATGAAATCTAACTTAGCCGTTGTATTGATGAGCTGCTTTGCCTTTTCAGCATCCGCCATACCCGGCAATTGAATTAAAATACGATCCGCCCCCTGCTGGGTAATAGAAGGCTCGGCCACCCCGAATTCATCAATACGATTTCGAATCGTTTCAATCGCCTGACGGATAACATTCTGTTTTTGCTCTAACATATTGGCATCAAAATATTTGAGCTCAACACTGTCCGCATTTGCCGCGAGTACCTGCAAAGTTGTACTGTAAGAATTCTGAATATAGGTTTCAATTTTTTTTGCATCCTCAATAGAGCTGACGTTAACCGTAAACTGGCCATCTTTTGCCTTCGTTGTATCAAAATCTTTAATTGTGATTTTTTCTTTTTCAAATTCAGACTTAAGCGAAGCTGTTTGGCGAACCACTGAAGTTGCAACAACTCCTGCAACATCCACACCCATCACCAAATGTAAACCACCCTGAATATCCAAACCATAATTCAGCTTTGCTGATGGCCACCAACTTAAACGACTCACATCAACAAAATTCGGCATAACAAAAGCAATCGCCATGACTAAACCTAATATTGCGATCCATGTTCTTGAACGTAATGCTTCCATGATTATTTTCCTTCTTTCTTAGCTTGCAATACAGATTGAGGCATTGAAATTTGCGAACGTAAAACCTTGATATGAACTTCTGTAGCCACTTCTAAAGTTGCTACAACATCGGTTAAACCGGTGATGCGGCCTAAAATCCCAGACTGAGTAATAACCAAATCTCCGTTTTTCAAAGCCGAAAGAAATGTAGCAGTCTCTTTTTGTTTTTTAGCCTGAGGCCTAATTAAAAAGAAATAAAACACTCCGATGATAACCATAAACGGAACAAACTGCATCCATGACGGAGCCTGTTCTGGTGTAGTCGCTGCAGCCTCTTGCGCAAATACGGGAATAACTGAAAAAATCAGTAAAGAACCTAACAAAATATTTCGTATAACAATAAACATAAAACCTCTTTCATACATTTGTAGAAAATCATAAAACTCAAAGTAGATTTAAGCTTTAAATTGAACACTTAAACAGAATTGATATCAAGTAATT
>JBBTEQ010000118.1:0-5236 GCA_038042235.1 Bdellovibrionota bacterium
TCCGTTAACAAACTCAGTTGCACCCAGCGGGCAACTCAGCCTTGCTCAATTCAAGCTGTCCGAAGCTGATCTAGCTAAAAAATTTCAGATTGGCTCGATGATCGGAAAGCCGAATGCAACGTTAAATGAAATCATAACTCACTTAAAAGCCGTGTACTGCGGAAAATTAACAGTTCAATGCGCCGAAGCCTTTCCGGAAATCCGCAACTGGTTTATTAAAGAGTTCGAACAAAGCGCTGCCGCTTTTAAACTAACCAATGAAGAAAAAAAAGAAATTCTGGGTTCGGTGACCCAAGCCGAATCTTTAGAAAAATTTATTCACACTCGCTACGTTGGCACTAAAAGATTTTCAATCGAAGGTGGCGACGCCTTACTTCCGATGTTAGATCGTATCACTTCAGTCGCCGCTGAAAAGAATGTTGAAGAAATTATTATCGGTATGGCTCATCGTGGGCGCATTAATATTTTAGCCAACTACATGAAAAAAAATATCGCGCAAATGTTTGCGGATTTCAATGGACCCACCGATCTTGAAGCGCCGATTGAAGATTATGATGGCGATGTTAAATATCACTTAGGTTACTCTCAGGTGATAAAAACTAAATCCGGCAACGTCGCCACTCACTTAGCCTTTAATCCTTCTCATCTTGAGGCCGCTAACCCCGTAGTGCTTGGCATGGTGAGAGCTTCCCAACGTAGAAAAAAAGACACTAAAGACAGAAGCCGCGTGGTGCCGGTGCTCATTCACGGTGATGCCGCCTTTGCTGCACAAGGCGTGGTGATGGAAGTTTTTCAAATGGCCCATGTGCGTGGTTACAATGTAGGTGGCAGTATTCACATTGTAGTTGATAATCAGGTGGGTTTTACAACTAACCCTGAAAATGGCAGGTCTTCTCATTACTCTTCAGATGTAGCAAAAGTTTTAGCGATTCCCGTTATTCACTGTAATGGTGATGATGTTGAATCTTGCGTTCGGGCCGTTGATATTGCTGTACGCTATCGTCAGGAGTGGAAACGCGATATCGTTGTTAATATGACATGTTACCGCCGCTTTGGTCACAACGAAGGCGACGAACCAGCTTATACGCAACCGCTGATGTATGATATCATCCGCAAACATCCCACTCTACGAGAGCTTTATGCAAAACAGCTCGTGCAAAGCGGAGCCTGCGATCAGAGCTATGCGGATTCTCTGATGACGAACAGAATGAATGATCTACAGAAAATATACGAAGAAGCCAAAGCTTCTCCGCCCAAAATTAAAACCTTCAAATTTGACGGAGCCTGGGAAGGCTTAAAAAAAGCCACTCAAACTGATATTGAATCTTCGGCTAAGACTTCTGTTGATGTGGGCGCATTAAAAAAAATTGGCGCTCAGGCTGCAGAAGTACCTGCGGGATTTAATATTCATCCAAAACTTGTAAAACTTGTTGAAACCCGAAAAGCAATGGCTAATGGAACTGAAGCTGTTGACTGGGGCATGGCGGAGCTGCTGGCCTATGGCAGCTTGATCGCTGAAGGAACTTCAGTTCGCTTAACCGGACAGGATTGTGTGCGCGGTACATTCACTCACCGTCATGCCGCATTTTATGATACCAAAACCGGCGAAGCTTGTTTTCCTCTTAAACAACTGAATTCTTCAAGCACCAATTTTTGTGTTTACGATTCCATTTTATCTGAATATGCGGTGATGGGTTTTGAATATGGTAATTCAATTACCGATCCAAGTTTTTTAACCATGTGGGAAGCACAGTTCGGAGATTTCGCCAATGGCGCTCATATTATCATCGACCAATTTTTAGTTTCGGGTGAGTCTAAGTGGCAACAGATGAGTGGTTTAGTTTTATTACTACCGCACGGATATGAAGGTCAGGGACCCGAGCATTCATCCGCAAGACTTGAAAGATTTTTACAGTTATCGGCACAAAATAATATTCAAGTGACCAACTTAACGACACCATCGCAAATCTTTCATGCCCTTAGAAGACAAGTAAAAAGAAATTTCCGAAAACCACTGATTGTTATGTCGCCGAAATCTTTGTTGAGGCATCCACGTGCCACCAGCACAATTGAAGAAATCGCGACTGGTTCTTTTCAAGAAGTGATTAACGATCAATTTATTACTGAGGCAAAAAAAGTTGAAAAAATTGTGTTTGTTTCAGGTAAACTTTATTACGAGTTGCTTGAAGAGCGTGAAAAAACCCGCGATCTAACGACGGCCTTAGTTAGACTCGAGCAGATTTCTCCGTTTCCGGCGCATAAAGTAAAAGAAACTTTGACTCTTTACTCGAATGCAAAAAAGCTCATCTGGACGCAAGAAGAACCAAAAAACATGGGTTCATACCAGTATGTGTACTTTAAATTTACGGAGCTTATGGACGCACTTAATTTGAAGCTGAATGTAACCTACGTTGGCAGACCGGATCGCGCCTCGCCGGCCACAGGTTCTATTTATCGTCATAAAGCAGAGCAACAGCAAATTATAACCAATGTATTTAAGATTTAATGTTTAGTTTTTTAGCTTTTTAATTTTTAACAGAAAAGGATTTTAAAATGATACTAGATGTAAAAGTACCGGCCGTTGGAGAATCTATCACCGAAGCTGTTATCGGAAACTGGAATAAAAAATCCGGTGAGTTTGTTAAAATGAATGACGTCATTATGTCGCTTGAAACAGACAAAGCTTCAGTTGAAGTGGTCGCTGAAAAAGATGGCGTACTAACAACCACAGTCAACGCCGGTGATACGGTAAAAATCGGCGCGGTGGTTGGATCTATCGACACCGACGCAAAACCCACTGTTGCCGCTGCAACTTCGGCCCCGGCTAAAACTTCAACTCCTACCGCTGCAGCACCTGCAGGCGGACGCAGCACTCATCCTGATTTACAAGCGCATATGTCTCCGGCAGTTAACAGAGTGGTTAACGAAAGAGGCTTATCAACCTCAACTCTAGCTGGAACCGGACTGGGCGGACGATTAACTAAAGCCGATGTTGTGAGTGCGAACCCAACAACATCTCCGGTCGCTGAAGCTAAAGCAAAAACTCCTGTTACACCAATGCCTACTCCGATTTTCAGAGGTCCATCATTGCCGAACGAAAGCAAACGCGTTCCGATGACCTCTATCCGTAAGCGCATCGCTGAAAGACTGGTGCAAGCGCAGCACACAGCTGCCATCTTAACGACTTTTAATGAAGTCGACATGACTAAAATTCTTGAGCTCAGAACGAAATACAAAGACAAGTTTAAAGAAAAATATGGCGTTAATTTAGGTTTCAACGGTTTCTTTATTAAGGCCGTAATTGAGGCCTTAAAGGCCTACCCTGCTGTCAACGCCTTTATCATTGATTCAGATATCGAGTATCACAATTATTACAATATCGGCGTGGCTGTATCGACCGACAGGGGCCTCATGGTTCCTTGTATTAAAAATGCTGATCAGTACTCTGTAGCGGGTATTGAAATGTACATCCGTGATTTAGCACTTAAAGGCCGTGATGGAAAAATTACGCCCGATGATTTATCCGGCGGAACATTTTCAATAACTAACGGCGGTGTTTTTGGTTCGTTACTTTCAACACCTATTTTAAATCCACCACAAAGTGCGATTTTAGGTTTACATAAAATTGAAGAACGTGCCGTTGTGATCAATAGCAAAGTTGAAGTTCGCAGCATGATGTATGTTGCGCTTTCCTACGATCACCGAATTATTGATGGTAAAGAAGCCGTTGGCTTTTTAGTAAAAATCAAAGAAGGCGTCGAGGATCCTGAAAGATTGCTCATTGAAGTCTAAAAGATGTCTCAAGTGAAATCTCTTTCAAAATACACTTTAATAACCGGTGCCTCTTCAGGCATCGGATTTGAATTAGCCAGTGTATTTGCAAAAAACAAGCACCATCTGATTTTAGCGGCTAGATCCACAAGTAAACTGGAATCACTTAAAACAGAAATTGAAAAAAACTATCAAGTGGTGGCTGAAGTAGTTTCGATTGACCTGTCTAAACAAAACTCCGCAGAAGAATTATATAAAAAAATAAAAGATAAGAATCTACAGGTTGATATTTTAGTGAATAATGCCGGATTTGGTGATCACTCTTTATTTTTAACCGAAGAGGACACTAAAATTGAAGAAATGATTTTACTTAATATTCTGACTTTGACCAAATTAACCAAACTTTTTTTACCCGACATGGTCAAAAATAAATATGGTAAAATTTTAAATGTGGCCAGTACTGCTGCCTTTCAGCCCGGCCCCCTGATGACCGTTTACTACGCCACAAAAGCTTATGTTTTATCCTTTACAGAGGGTCTTTATGAAGAGCTCAAAGGCACAGGAGTTTCGATCACGGCACTCTGCCCCGGCCCCACCCAGTCGGGCTTTCAAAACGTGGCCAATATTTCTGGTGTTGCCTTAATGGAAACTCTAAAAATGCCAACATCAAAAGATGTGGCGGAGTTCGGATACCAGGCATTAATAAATGATCAAGCTGTGGCGATTCATGGATTTATGAATAACATGCTCGTGAAAAGCTCAACTTTTATTCCAAGATCCATTGTTCGCAGGCTTGTTATGAAGCTACAGGAAAAAAGATTGGCACAAAAAAATCCTTAACTAAAAAAACTGGAAGAGAGTTGTCATGGAATCATTTGATTTAGTTGTTATTGGTGCCGGCCCTGGCGGCTATGTTGGCGCTATTCGTGCTGCACAGTTGGGTCTTAAAACTGCCGTGATTGAAAAAGATAAAACTTTTGGCGGCACTTGCCTAAATGTCGGCTGTATTCCTTCAAAAGCACTTTTGCAAAGCTCTGAATATTATCATGAAGCCCTTCACGATTTTGCCAGTCACGGAATTAAAATAGAATCCGTCAAACTTGATTTAGCCACCATGATGGCGCGTAAAAACAAAATTGTTACAGATCTAACTGGCGGGATAGAATTTTTATTTAAAAAAAATAAAATCACCGGAATTAAAGGCACAGGCCAAATTCTGAATGCGAACACAGTTGAGGTTACAGATAACAACGGCACTAAAACTCAGATCCAAGCTAAAAATATTATGATCGCGACAGGCTCTATACCGGTAGAATTGCCTTTTCTAAAATACGACGAAAATAAAATTCTATCTTCCACCGGCGCTCTGGCTTTAGATTATGTTCCTAAAGAAATGCTAGTTGTGGGTGGTGGCGTGATTGGCCTTGAGATGGGCTCTGTTTGGGCAAGGCTCGGCTCTAAAGTA
>JBBTEQ010000119.1:0-10521 GCA_038042235.1 Bdellovibrionota bacterium
CTATGCCGTGGACAGCTCAGGTTGATATGAGACAAACAGCTACAGATAAAGGTACTGCATGTACTGGAACTTGTACTGTAGATACTCAGACTTTCTTCGCTGTAGGTGCCACAACTAAATTTGATTTGGCTAACAACTTTGCTTTACGCACTGGTGGAATATTAGCACAAAGAGGCTATAAGCAAACTAATGCGTCGGTTTCAGATACAGTTAATTTCACATACCTTGACGTACCGGTACTTCCTGAATACCAATTTAATGAAATGTTTTCTGCGCATGCGGGTTTAGTTGTTGGTTTAAAGGCTGCCCGTTCTTGTGGCGTATCAAGCGGTTGTACAAACATTACTGATAAATCTTTAGTAACTCCATTACAAGTTGGTGGAACTTACAACATCGATAAACAATGGGCTGCTAAATTAACTTTTGAAACTGGAACTACACTGTTCACAGATACAACAAACGATTTTAAAACAGCTAATGCTATTGCTTTAGGTGGCGCTTACACGTTCTAATTTATTCAGTTCAATTTGAATAAAGAAAAAGGCTGCATATAGCAGCCTTTTTTATTTGAGCTGAGGCTCTATTGTCTAGGTGATCCATATAAACTAGTGTAGTGTGATTTTTTTTAATAACGGAGGAAATATGGCTAAAGCAGATTTAATTTCTATAAATGGTCGTATTTCAGATATGTCGGGTGGTGGAGTTTACCACATATCTCTTGAAAATGGGGTTGCGGTAAAGGCCCGTCTTTGCGGTAAAATGAAAAAATTTAATATTAAAGTGGTGGTCGGAGACTCTGTCGAAGTCAGTATTTCTCCTTACGATCCCACGCATGGATTAATAACTATGCGCCATAAAACAATGAGATAAGCTAGAAACGTGTAACTTAGGTTGATGGAAGTCATTAGTTTTTTAGATCGAGAAATCGAAATTATCAGACGGGCGCGCCGCCGCAGTTTAACCATTACTATGCATTCCTATAAAAATATTAGCGTTAAAACTAATAATCAAACCAGTCAAAAGCAGATTGTTGATTTTTTAATGTCCAAAAAAACCTGGATTGAAAAGAATCTTGCTAAGCTTCAGCATATTGAGGAGCAGTTTGTAAGCCCTACTTTTAAAGAGGGGGCCTATTTTCCATTCTTGGGTGAACTTAAGTATTTGCAGTTTTCCTCAACTCAAAAATCGAAAATTTATTTTAAAATTGAAGATGGATTTTTAGTTTGTTATCAGCCCAGCAATGTAAGTGGTTATTCGGCATTAAACTCCGAGATATTTTTTAGCAAACTTAAAATATTTTACAAATCAGAAGCTGAATTCTATTTGCGAAGCAGACTTGCTGAGTGGAGTAGTCGTATTGGCTTAGAGCCACTTAAACTTAATTTTCGTTCTAATCATACACGCTGGGGCAGTTGTTCGTCTCGTAAACATATTTCGCTTAATTGGAAGTTGATATGTCAGTCTCCGTTATTGATTGACTATGTTTTAGTTCATGAGCTTTGTCATTTGCGATATTTAAATCATAGTACGGATTTTTGGAATATGGTCGAAGATTATTTTCCCTCTTATAGAGAGGTAGAAAAAATTCTTGGAGAGCAAGTAAAGCTGGGGCATTTTTTAAGCTAAGAATTACTCAGCTACAGCTTTGCGCTCCATTTTTCCACGTTTTTTTATAATGAGACCATCTAAAAAATTTCTTAAAAGTTGATCCCCACATTCCACATAATTAGGGTGGTCTTCGGTTCTAAAAATGGCTGAAAGTTCAGATTTAGATATAGTGTAATCGACCAGTGCCAAACATTCGATTATGTCGGTGTCGCGGAATGATAAGGCCACTCTTAATTTTTTAAAAATATCATTGTTTGTCATAGTAACCCCGGAAGCCGTGTATGCAGTTTTTTGATAGCTTATTCTTATTTTGAGAAATTTACTATTGTTATATAGTCACAGTGTCTACTTCTCACAACTGAAATATTCTCAATATAGAACTTTGCCTACTCTATTATAGTTCGGCCAATAAATAGGTCCTATTATATTAGTGTAGGAGGTCTTATGAGTCGAAATAAGTTAGTATTAAGTATGCTTTTATTAATCATCCAGGGGTGTGCCAAGACAAATTCTGACAATGTTAAGACCTCCGGATTTTATGCAACATACAAAATTACTGCTAATAATCAGAATTCAGCTACTTGTACTTCTACTTTTCAGGTCGGTGGTTTGACGGGTACTTACTTAGATTTAAGTGCTGGTGATAGTATTACCTGTGATGGACAAGCCATGAGTCGTAGTGATTTTGCTGGAATCGTGACCTATTCTGCCATTGTCGCTTATCAGGTCGGGAAAACCTATAATTTTGTACTCATGCGGGTGGGGGAAGGGTCCTACACCTCAAGTGCGGTATTACCGGCGGTCATATCTGGGAATTCACCTTCAGGAAATCCCTCGATACACAAAGGAAGTCCGATAAATCTTTTGTGGACAGTAAGTAATAATGTCTTTGATTCGATGGATATCACATTGAGTTATTCAACTGGCACTAGTAGTTATAGTTATTATAAATCTGACTCGTTCCCTGAGCTCGGCTCTGGTTTGGGTTTCGGCAGCAGTGAAACTCAGGTTAGCCCTGCTGTTGCAGGAAACTGGTTGGGGTCTATAACATTTAAGCGAAGACAATCTGGCACTATGGATGTCTTACTCAGTGGTACAGTTGAGGCTGTGCAAGAACTTAAAGTTGATCTCACGCTTATAGATTAGTGGAACTGTTGCGGAGTTAGTCGTTGGTTCAATTGTTAGATTAATTAGCAAGCTTTGGTGGCCATAATTGATAAAGCCACAAAGTTAAGAGATGACCAATCATCCCACCGGCTAGGATGTCGCTTAAAAAATGCTGATGGATCGTGATGCGGGTTAGTGCAAAAATGCCAGCAAGGCTAAGAAAAATATATTTTTGTTTGGGCCAAATCAAAAGAGCGATGGTGGCTACGGTGAACATCACTTGAGAATGGCCCGAAGGAAAAGAATGCCAGTGAGAGTTGAAAGTGAACATCTCAAAATTTAAATTAAAGAATTCAGCGGCAGAGTGTGGTCTTTGTCTACCAATAATAAATTTTAAAATATTTAGCGAAATACCAATGAACAGCAGAGCCCTGACCGAAAAAACTGACCACTGATATATATTCATATTCTGCGCGGCCGTTATTTTTAATTTTAAGTATTGCGATCTTGGATAGACGAGCCAAGAAAAAACAATTCCTATTAAGGCCAATAAAAAATAGTGGATACTATAACCGACATTGGTGATTTCGCGACTATAGTAATAAACTTTTTCAAGTTCTGGACGGCTAAAGAGGTGTGCCAATGCTAAATCGATGTAAAACAAACTTGCAATTAAACCAGCTACTGTAATGCACAGTAAAATTAATGAATGCCGAATAAGCCCTTTACGATCTGTAAAGTTCAAACAGGCCTCAGCATTTATTTGTTTTCCATTTCAAGAATAAAAGCATATTCAAGGGCATCGTCTTTAAGTTGATCGAATCTACCGGTTTTGCCGCCATGACCAGCTTCCATATCGGTTTTTAAGAAAATAAAATTATTTGAAGTGTTCATTTTTCTTAAACGAGCGGTCCATTTAGCGGGCTCCCAGTACTGCACTTGCGAATCATGTAATCCTGTCGTAATCAGTAGATTTGGGTAAGCCTGTTTGCTTACATTATCGTAAGGAGAATAACTCTTGATATAATCATAGAATTTCTTTTCGTTTGGGTTGCCCCATTCATCGTATTCTGATGTGGTCAGCGGAATGCTGTCATCTAACATGGTCGTCACCACATCAACAAATGGAACTTGTGCAATAATACCTTTATAAAGATCTGGGCGGTAATTAGCAATTGCGCCCATCAGCAGCCCACCGGCGCTTCCACCCATTGCAAAAACTTTTTTAGGGTTAGCATATTTTTTGTTAATCAGGTGTTCTGTACAGTCAATAAAATCAAAGAAGGTATTTTTTTTATTCAAAGTGCGGCCTTCGTCTGTCCAGTAGCGACCCATTTCCCCGCCGCCTCGGATGTGTGCGATTGCAAAAATATATCCGCGATCAACCAAGCTCAAAACTTTTGAACTGAACCAAGGGTCCATGGTTGCCCCATAAGAACCATAGCCATAAACCAAGAGTGGGGCCGTCGCATCAAGTTTTTGTCCTTTTTTCATTAAAATTGAAATCGGAACTTTTCGGCCATCACGGGCCTTGGCAAAAATTCTTTCAGAAATATAATTGTCAGCATTGTAGGTTGGGACTTCTTTAACTTTGCGCAAAACTGATTGCTGGCTTGCAAATTCGTAGTCAAAAATACTTGAAGGGCTGCGCAGAGAATAATACACATAGCGCACAGAGTTCGTATCGTACTCAGCGTTTGCACCCAGTTCTACGGTGTAGGCTGAGTCTTCAAAGTTGAGCTTAGACTGTTTTTTGGTTTTTTTGTCGAATATCTCAAGTTGAGTTAAGCCATTTTCACGCGAGGCTATGACTAAATTATTTTTAAAAACAGCAAAGGTGTCAATGTGAGTGCCGCTTCTGTGAGGAAGCCAGGTTTCGGCATTAGCAAATGAGGCTTTGCTAATTGGGGTCCTTAATATTTTAAAATCTTTAGCATTTTTATTGGTTAAAATATAAAAATAATCTTCATCTTCGGTAACGCTGAATTCATGCTCTTTTTCACGGGCGAATAAAAGAATAGGTTCAGTTAAAGGTTTATCCGAAGGGATTATGCGAACTTCATTTGAAAGTGTACTGGAGATATTAATAAAAATGTGTTTTTTTACTAAAGAAGTACTTACATAAGCTTCAAAGGTGTCTTGTTTTTCTTCATAGACCAGGTCAGATTTTTTAGTATCTAAATTATAACGGTAGACCTGATACCAACGTAGAGTATTGGGATCTTGTTTTATATAAAAGATAGATTTATTATCTGCTGACCAAGCTAGGTTATTAGTTACGGATTTAATTTCGTTTTTAAGAAATTTTCCGGTGCTTAAGTCTTTAAATTTAATGTTATAAAATCGACGTCCAACGCTGTCAAAAGTCAGGGCAGCGATTTTATGGTTGGGGCTTACTGAATAATTGGCGCTGTAATAATTTTTGCCTTTGGCTAAATCATTAACGTTAAATAAAATTTCTTCTTTGGCACTAAGATCAGTTTTTCGGGCAAAAATCGGATACTGTTTAGCTTTTTCAAAACGCGTATAATAATAATAAGGTCCATCTTTAAGAGGATAAGTAGAATCATCCTCTTTAATTCTAGATTTCATTTCTTTAAACAAATCTTTTTGTAATTTTTCTGTCGATTTAAGAGCTTTTTGTAAATAACTGTTTTCAGCTTTTAGGTAGTTAATAACTTCGGGACTTTTACGGTCTTTTAGCCAAAAATATTCATCATTACGCACATCGCCATGTTTTTCCAGTTTATGTTCTTTTTGAGTCGCAATCGGCGGTGCCATAGTTTGTGCAGCATGAGTTGGATTAGAACTCAAAGCAATTAAAATCATAAAAATCATAAGGCCCCCTTAGTTATATTGAAAGGTGATATAATCACGGATATGAACTGTGGTCAAAAATTACTTAATTAATGAACTGTTTGTGCAGCCTTTGAATGGCTTCAATTCCCTGATTTTCAGCAACTAAAAAACAAAAATTATGGCGACTGGCACCATAACAGATCATGCGCACATTAATATCTGAAATGGCTTCAAATATTTTTTTGGCAAGTCCCGGTGTATGGTTGATATTATTGCCGATAAGCGAAACCAAAGAAAGCTCGCTTTCAACTTGTACCGATGCGACTTTTGAAAGCTCTTCGATAAGTGTTTGGTTAATCAAGCCCGCATTATCGAGGGTAACAGCCACACTAATTTCAGATGTGGTGATGGCATCAATTGAAATTTTATGATCATTGAAGATTTTAAAAATCTGAAATAAAAAACCATGGGTGTGCAACATTTCTGGAGTACTGACAGTAACCAAGGTCTGTTTTTTTCTCAACGCCAGGGCTCTTATTAAGGGAGAGATTTTGACCTCTTTCCGCACCCAGGTGCCTGGTTTTTGCGGGTCAAAACTTGAGGCGACCAAGACGGGAATATGGCTGCGGATTGCGGGTAAGAGGGTGGCCGGATGTAGAACTTTTGCTCCGAAGGTCGCAAGTTCAGACATTTCTTTAAATGAAATTTCATCAATCACTAAGGCTTCAGGGCAAAGTCGCGGATCGGTTGTGGAAACGCCGGCAACATCGGTCCAGATTTCAAGCGTATTTGCTGAAAGTCCTTCAGCCAAAATGGCTGCTGAGTAATCGCTTCCACCGCGACCTAAAGTTGTGGTAGCACCAGCTAGCGTTTGGCCAATAAAGCCTTGAGTTACGTAAACGCATTTTCCATTGAGGCAGTCCGATAAATTTTCTTTACAGAGTTTAATGATGGTTTCAGTGAGTGGTCTGGCTTTTCCAAAATTGTCATCGGTTTTCAAAACACTTCTAGCGTCGAGTAATTGCGCACGAGGAGAGTGTTTTTTTTCGGTGAAAACCTTTTGCAGAGCCACAGTAAAAAGCACGGAGGACATTCTTTCTCCAAGACTCAATAAGACGTCATTAGCCTTGTTTGAACAGTCACGCAGGAGATAGATTCCTTTAGATATAGAATCCATCTCTGTTAGTATTTTTTGTAATTCTAATGCGGAATTTTGATCAGCGTTCAGTTCTTTAGCAATGCTGAGGTGTTTTTCTGTTATTCTTTTTTGCACAGCTTCGACTTCGGTAATTTGCCCAGCTTGAGCGAAGTCACCAAGTTTAATAAGATCATTTGTTGTTCCCGAGGTGGCAGAAACCACGACTATATTGGATTTTTGCTGAAAACAGATATCGGCACTTCTGAGCATACAGGCGGCATCGCCCATGGAAGTTCCGCCAAATTTAGAGACAATAACTGACATTTCTGTGCTCCTGATTTTAAATTTCCTGCGAGGGGTATGATGTCTTAAATATATTTTGATGTCACATAAAATTTAATTATAATCCTCATCAAATTCCTCATCAAGTTTAGGAATATGATTGAAGGAAATCCGGGTTTTAGCACTTGAGAGCACTTCTTTGGTGCTGGCAAGAAAAAGAGTATTTGAGCCATATTTTGTGTTGATAGAGTCAAGAGCATGGTTAATAGAGTTCTTTTTAGGATTGTCAAAAAGTGAAAGCTGGCTGGGGCCGCTCATTAAATCCGAAAGCGCAATAGCTACTTTTAGAGGTTTTTTGTGAGTTTCGGTATTCAAGAGTTTATTCCAGAGTTTTTTGAGCTCATCTACTAAAAAGTAAGTATCATCGCTGTCACTGAAAGAAATAGAATTTTCAAAACGGGTGCCGTCCTGGAATTTAACATATACCGACAAACGCCTAGTCTTTAGTTTTTCATCCCGAAGGCGGGCGGCAGCTTTTAATAAAAGTTTGGTGACAACCTGAAAAGATTTTTCCGGAGTCCGTAAGTTTGGTGGTAGCACATGTTGGTGGCTTAGAGATCCCTGATTTGGATTTTTATTATAGGCGATGTCTTCTCCGGCAAGCTCTCTTGATACCCTCAGGCCCCAGATGCTTCCCCAGTGTTTTCTTAATTCGTAATCAGGTGCTTTAATAAAATCGGCTATTGTAAAGTAACCCTTGGCATTTAAGCGATAATTCATTTGTCTACCAACTCCGGGTAAGGCGTTAATTGGTAGGGGGCCTATTTTTTCAAGTATTTGATCGGTTGAAACCATTATAAGTCCATCAGGTTTTTGCATGTCTGAAGCAATTTTAGCGATTAAAATATTGGGACCAATACCGACCGAGCTTTTAATTTCGCTGCCGACAACTTTTCGGACATGGTCTTTCATTTGCTGGGCAATTCGTCGAGCATTTTCAAACTCTCGTTCTTTTCCGATCAGTTCACAGGCGACTTCATCAATAGATAAAACTTTTTTGATGGGGAGAACCTCTTGAACTGCGGCTATGATTTTATGATGGAACTCGGTGTAGAGTTTATGATTACCGGTTTTTAAAATAAGCCCCGGGCACATTTTCTTGGCGTCGCCCAATCGGGTGCCGGTTTTAATTCCGAATTTTTTAGCCTCGTAACTGGCCGCAATCACGCAAGTGCTGTCTGCGAGCATAGGAACAACAGCTACAGGTTTGCCTCTGATTAAAACATCCACCTGTTGTTCACAAGAGGCAAAATAGGAATTAAGATCAAATAAAAGCCATTTAAGCATTTACTATACTTACATATAATTTACATACAAACAAGATAAATTTAACTTTGAGTCGGGAGTAGGACTTACGCGTCAAGATTTTTTAAGAGTATTTAATAGAAGTTAAAGGTGTATTCGCTCTCCTCAGTAACTGAGTGTACAATGTACACTCAGTTACTGAGGAAGACTGAAATCAAAATGTTCTGGTATCACAGGTTTATCTCTTGTTCTTGCTAATTGAAGCTTTGACTTTTTTCTCGCCCTTTTTCAGTCACCACTCTTCATGTTCATAGGGTATAAATTGTTTTGCAGCCTTGCGTTCAGGGTGAAGTTCGTAATGATGGGCGCAGTTTTTGGAGCAGGTCTCTTTTTTAAATTCAATTTGAGAGCAGTCTTCACAAATAAATTCGTGGGTGTCGCAACGTTTGCAGTCAATTTCGGTTTTTCCAGGTTGTCCGCAGTGTGGGCACAAACGATATTGTTGAGAGGGCTTCATATTTTAGTCAACTGCAACGCGGTGGTCGAAAACAAAACATTCACCTTCAAATTGTTCATTTGGGTATTCATTTAGATAGTTTAAAATGCCGCCATTGAGTTGGTAAACATTTTTATAGCCTTGCCTCTGTACTTCCAGAATACCTTTTTCACAGCGGATTCCACCGGTGCAGAAAATCAAAACTTTTTTATCTTTCGGAATATTTTTACTTTCAAGATATGCAGGAAACTCCGTGAATTTATCCGTCATTGGATTCAAGGCTCCCTTGAAGGTACCTATTTTGGTCTCGTACCAGTTACGAGTGTCGATCATCACGTGGTCTTCGTTTTTCATCACATTATTCCATTCAGTAGGAGAAAGGTGATGATTATTCGAATCAATGTTGTAAGGAACAAGGCTGGTGTCTCCGAGAGTTACGATTTCGTCCCTGATTTTTATTTTAAAACGTCTAAAGGGTTTAACATCAGAGCAGGAGTCTTTAAAAAATAGATCAGGTGTTTTAAAATAATCGCGAATTCCGAGCTTGAAACTTTCAAAGTTTTCTCTAGTTTTTGAACAAATAGTCGCATTAAAACCTTCGGTGCCGATGATAATCAGCCCGCGAGTGTTTGTTTTTTCGGCCAAATTCTCAAGGTAAAGCTTGGTTTTTTCAGGATTATCATCTTTTTGAAATTTGTAAAAAGTTGAGATTAAATAGTTTACTTTTTCAGCATTTGAATTAGTCGTCATAGCGGCCTTTCAGTTATAGTCAGTGGCTCCAAACCACCGTAAATTGAACAGAATGCACGAAATGTAGCCGTATATAAATAGCCGGTCAACCAGATAAGTGTGTTGATGTTAAGGCTTAATTTAGTTACAAATAGTCATGTCAAATTTAGTCTCAGCTGCGGTACAAAAAGAAATTGAGCGCCGCAGAACCTTTGCAATTATTTCCCATCCCGATGCGGGAAAAACGACTTTAACCGAAAAGTTGTTATTTCACGGTGGGGTTATTCATGAAACTGGCGAGGTAAAAGGTAAGTCGGGCACCAAGGCGGTTACTTCTGACTGGATGGAGCTTGAGCGCCAAAAAGGAATTTCGATTACGTCTTCGGTGATGACTTTTGATTATGATAAATTGCGTATTAATCTCCTCGATACTCCCGGCCATAAAGATTTTTCTGAAGATACTTACAGGGTTTTGATGGCGGTTGAAAGTGCCTGCATGTTGATTGACGTAGCTAAAGGCGTCGAGGATCGAACTAAAAAACTTTATGATGTTTGTAGACTGCGTAATATTCCGATTTTTACTTTTGTAAACAAGCTCGATCGCGAAGGAAAAGATCCGCTTACTTTACTTGATGAAATTGAAAAAACTTTAAATATGCAATGTTATCCGGTTACTTGGCCGTTAGGAATTGGGCAGAGATTTAAAGGGATTTATAATCGTTTAACTCAAAAGGTGAGTTTTTATAATCAAAGACGCGACGACGTTTTAGAACTTGAAGAATTTGATTTTTCCGGTCCGCAGGATCCGATTCTTGAAAAATATTTGGATCATGAAACATTGGCGCAGGTGCGTGAAGAGCTGGATTTAATTGAAAATGCATTGCCGCCATTTGACGTAAATGAATTTCTAGCGGGTAAAATTTCCCCGGTTACCTTCGGATCTGCCAAGCAGAACTTTGGAGTGGACACCTTTTTAAAATTTTTTACAGAGTTTGCGCCGCCACCAAAAGCTAGACGTACTAAAAAAGGCGATGAGATCAACCCGCTTTCAACTAAT
>JBBTEQ010000120.1:0-252 GCA_038042235.1 Bdellovibrionota bacterium
AATCAGCTAGCTCTGGTGCAGTTGATGACTCAATCTGGGCTTACAGCTTCTAATGGAGAGGCAACTCGCCTAATTGTTGGCGGCGGCGTGCAGATTGATAAACAGAAAATTTCAGATGCGAAGTTAAAATTAGATTTACGGGCCGGTCAAAATGTTATTATTAAAGCCGGCAAGAAAAAATTTATTAAGATAGTGGTAACCTAAATGAAAATTAAATTTGTTCCCCAAAATGTTGAAGTCGATGTTGATCCC
>JBBTEQ010000120.1:262-17125 GCA_038042235.1 Bdellovibrionota bacterium
CAGATTGCGCTCGAAAATGGTCTAAAAATTAAAACCTTATGCGGCGGCGTTGCCACCTGTGCTGAGTGTCGGGTTAAAATTGTGGAAGGGGATAATTCAATTCCCGAACCCAGTAAGCTCGAGCTTAATATGATCGGCACCAGTTATTATATCGATGGACGCAGACTCAGTTGTCAGGTTCATTGCTTTGGTTCCGTCACTGTGGACTTAACAGAGCAACTTAACAAAGTGGACACACAAAAAAAGGTCAGAGGCTTTAAGCAAAGAGATCCTAAAGAACTTTCGGCTGTACATGACACCATGATATTGACCCAGAAAAAACCGGTTAAGCCGATATAAGTAATATAAAGATTTAGAGGCTAGCGGGGCTATTAGACGTTAAAACTTGAACCACAACCACAATTTTTTGTGGCGTTCGGATTGTTAAATACAAAACCTTTTCCGTTAAGTCCACCCGAGAAATCGAGCTCCATGCCCAGTAAATATAATATGCTCTGTGGATCAACAACGATTCTTTGACCAAAGGCTTCAAAGGCTTTGTCGCCCTCTTTCATTAGGGTATCAAAATCCATTTTGTAAGATAAACCAGAGCAGCCACCCTTTTTAACTTCGACTCTTAAAAAGGCTTCAGCGGGTTTTCCCTCTTCGGTTTTTAAGGCTAAAATTTTATTTGATGCGGACTCAGTAATTTTAATCATGACTTATTATATACGCCTTTTTGAGATTTGTGTAGATGCAATTTGTGCAGGCAAGAAGCTTAAAAAGCTCTTAAAATAGCCTTAAAATCAATATAGTGCTGTTAGGCACTTGGTAGTACAGTCCAGCTGGCACCTAGCAATCAAATTTAAATAGAGTTAACCTAGAGTCCATGAATAGAAGCAAATATTCGATAGAATCGTATTTTGTACCGGCTAAAAAGAAGGCTAAAGATCTTTTTAAATGGAAGCGGCACGACGCCCAGATTACGGGCGCTAATGGCCAGACTTATTTTCAGATGAAAAATGTTAAGGCTCCTTTCGCTTGGTCTCATACAGCCATCGACATCGCAGCCAGCAAGTATTTCCGTAAATCAATTAAGGCTGAGAACTCAATTGAAGCCTTGGTCGAAAGAGTTGGTTCCGGCTTAAAAACCGCGGCCCAGTGTTCAGCTTTGTTTAATAATAAAGATGAAATTAATATTTTTATTGAAGAAATCAAATATATTCTTTACTCACAAAAAGCGGCATTCAATTCACCGGTGTGGTTTAATTTAGGTCTTAAAGAAAGTTATAATTTAAAATCCATTAGCGAGCATTTTGGTTGGGACTATAAAAAAAAACAAGTCGTCAGAGTAGAGGATGCTTATTTAAAACCTCAGGCTTCGGCCTGCTTTATTCAATCCATCGACGATAATCTTGAGTCCATTTTTGATTTACTAAAAGCTGAAGCTAAATTATTTAAGTACGGCTCTGGATCCGGAACTAATTTTTCTAATCTACGGGCCAAAAATGAAGCTTTGGCCTCGGGTGGAACCAGCTCCGGGCTGCTGTCTTTTTTAGAAGTTTTTGATAAAGCCGCAGGGGCCATAAAGTCGGGTGGCACCACCAGACGGGCGGCTAAAATGGTTTGCTTGGATCTGGATCATCCAGAAATTGAAGATTTTATCAATTGGAAATGGCACGAAGAAAAAAAAGCCTTAGCTTTGATTCAAGAGGGTTATTCATCCGATTTAGAGGGCGAAGCTTATAAAAGTATTTCAGGTCAGAACGCCAACAATTCAGTTCGTGTGCCTGATCGCTTTATGAAATCTCTGGGGCAAAATAAAAAATGGAATTTAATTTCGAGAGTGAAACATAAAGCTGTAAAGACATTATTGGTTGATCAATTATGGAAGCAGATCTGCGAAGCTGCTTGGAACTGCGCTGACCCTGGCTTACAGTTTGATGACACAATTAATAAATTTCATACTTGTGCGGCCTCGGCTAAAATTAATGCCAGCAACCCGTGTTCAGAGTATATGTTTTTAAATGATTCTGCCTGCAACCTGGCATCGCTTAATCTGGTTCAGTTTTTGGACGAAGAGCAAAACTTTAAATTCGAAGATTTTATTTACACGGCAAAATTAATTTTTATTGCACAAGAGTGCTTGGTTGATTATTCGGGCTATCCAACCCAGCTCATTGCGCAGAATTCTCATGACTATCGACCGCTGGGTTTAGGTTTTGCAAATTTAGGTTCTTTTTTTATGCGTAAAGCAATAGCCTATGACTCTGATGAGGCCAGATCCTGGGCCGGATTTATTTCGGCCTTGATGTCAGGAGTAGCTTATGAAACGAGTAGCCAGATGGCGCAAGTGGTGGGTTCTTTTTCTGGCTTTAAAAAAAATAAAAAGAGTATGTTATCAGTACTGAAAAAACATCAAGGCGCCTTAAAGAATATCGACTGGAAGTATATTCCAAAAGAATTTAAAATCGAGACCCAAAGAATTTGGAAAACCACACTGCAAAATGGCCAGAAATCCGGTTTCAGAAACGCACAAGCGACAGTTATTGCCCCAACAGGTACAATAGGGCTGGTGATGGATTGTGATACCACAGGAATTGAGCCTGATTTTTCATTAATTAAAAACAAAAAGCTTTCAGGTGGCGGAGCTCTTAAAATTGTTAATCAGTCGGTGCCGGTGGCGCTTAAAAAACTGAATTACAGTGATACGCAAATAAATAGTATATTAAAACAAATCACCGAAACGGGTTCTGTGGTTAATAGCGCAATAAAACTAGAGCAGCGTCCAATTTTTGCATGTGCGACAGGTAAACTTTCTTTATCGATACTGGCTCATTTAGAAATGATGGCAGCGGTGCAACCCTTTGTTAGTGGTGCCATTTCTAAAACTGTTAATCTGCCAAGTGAGGCTACAGTTGAAGACGTCAGCCAAAGCTATAAACTGGCGTGGAAGCTGGGTTTAAAATCAATAGCGATTTACCGCAATGGCAGTAAATTTACTCAGCCATTGAGCTCTGGCCACAAGAGCTCAGAAAGTGAAAAGCTTGTATTTCCACTTTGTACTGAGTGCGGTTATGAAACCATACTTGAATCGGGTTGTTATCGATGCACAAATTGCGGTACAACGACGTCCTGTGCAAGTTAGTACAAACTATTTAGATATAAATCTAATAAATGAAATATTTAGAATTTATTGATCAGCACCTTGTTCGGGGTATTTAATTCTAAGTTCCATTGTTCTATTATTTTTTAATGCAACTTCGGCGTCTGCTTCACGTTTAAGCCGTGCTTTATTACGCTCAGCCCTATCTTTTAAATCGGCCATAGCATTTAAGTAATCAGTAGCTGCTGTATTTAAAGTTTTTCCCTGGTCATGACTACACTGCGCATTTAAATACTGATATCCAAACATATGATTAGCAATTTGAATTGGGCTATCGAACCTGTGAAGACGTTGGTAATAAATGATACTATCCACTTGCCCTGCAGCTCCATAGGGTTTATCTAACAGGAGATTAATCGGAACTTTACAGCTGCTCATATTACTTAGTCTGTAGGCATCAGACATAGGCATCATCTTTTTCTGTAATTCTGGTAATTCTGGTAATTCTAGTACATGTTCGCAACCTTTAGAATCAGATATCATTTCAGGTTGACCATCATCGTTATAAGTAATTTTAAATTTATACGACCCAACCCTCAGATCTTTAAAACCCGTTGCCTCATTATAATCATAAACTCCAACTTCAACTTCCTTAGGCAAAGACAGTTTTTCTTGAGATTTTTTTACAGTTAAATCTTCACATTTTAATTTTTCAATTTTCATAGATTGAATTGCCCAATTTCTTTTTTCAGTGGCATTCTCGTTTCTTTCATTATTCACTTCTAATGCTAATACTCCAATTCCAGCTACTAATACTACTACAGCGAATACGCCTAATACTATTGCCGCCTCTGCTCTTGGCATAAATAAATCCAAAAGCGAATATTTATTCTTTTTAGACAAAATCTTTAAAACCTCATCATGCAGAGTGTATATGTCTTTAACTCTCTCTGTTTTCAGACGTTCACTATTAATCCAAATTGATTTATCATCTTTATTAATTTGAATAGACGTGTTTTTGCCAAGTTTAAATAGGGCGCTATTTTCTTTATTAATGAGCTTCATTTGAAGAGGTTTTGTATCATACGACCCCTCCTTCAATAACATTTTTAAAAGAAAATTTTCAACAGCAGCATCGAATTTATTTAGCAAAACGAGCTCGGCAAGTGTATCTGCATGATTATAGTTGGCCCTCATAAGCTCAACCTTTTTATCAAAAGAATTTGATGGTTCATCATCAGCATTTGTTTTATTTAATTTTTCATTTGCTTTTATAGCTGAATTTTTTGTTTCAATTGCAAAAACAGGTTTAATTTGAACAGCTGTGAAAACTATTAGTATTAATATTCTACAAAATATGAACAAGCTTTTTGGCATAACACACTCCTTTTTTAGTAAGTCCTATTCCCTCACATTAGCTTGTCGGAAATACTATGACCTGTCTTTAACGTAGCCTAGTCTACGCTCAGTCAAACCGCATAAATGTGACAATTAGCGACTCACTTTGAAACAGTAGGCACTTTTTTGTTTTTAAATCAAAATTAACCCACTTTAAGCTGGGTATGCTACTTGTAACGTAATCACAAATGAGCAATAGCATCTACAATATGAAAACTAATTTTATGATTGTGATATTAGGCTTTATTAGTTTTAGCACATTTGCTGCTGAAATGGCTGTGAGCTCAGCTGACAATATAATCTGGGTTAATACAAAGGTCCTTAAAAGTGAAGTGCCTGATGTCATTTTAAAGGCTGATCCGCGGGCCAAGGATATTCCGCCAGATGCCTACTATGAAGTGAGTATTGGAATACATAACGACAATGTGGGTAAAATTCGTTCGGGCGATGATCGTGGACGTACTTATGGGCATTACTTGCATGCGGCTGTTATTACCTCTAAAGGTATCAGATTTAGTTTTAAGTACGACGAGGACTTATATACCAAAAATGCACAACCTAGGGTTCTTAGATCTGATGGCCTGTATGATACAACGCAGTTAACAACGGCGGAAAGAGTCATGAAGTTTGTTGTTTCGACTCGTGAACAGGGGCAATTACTTTATTATACTGGTGCACTGGGTTGGCAGCAATTAGATCCGTCGGGTAGCGGGCCTACGGCAGATATGCAGCATGAATTTCATAAACTTGTAAAGGCATCTAGGCAAACAATAAATGTTGATGGTGGCTCCCCAAAAAATTCTTTGTTGGCTGAGGCCGCGATTGGTGTGCAGGCCGAGTATAGAGTTAATAATGATTTAAAACTAAAGGGAAATGTCGAAGTTGGTGTTAGCTATAGTACTGCTAAAGATGCTAGTTCTTTAAATTTAAAAGGTGAAGGGGCTATTGAATATAAACCCAATTATTTTGGATTTAAGTTAAGCGCGGGCGTAGAAACGAAAGTTTTTGATATGGGCGTTAATTACGCACCTTACGTAGGAGCTGACGTATTATTCGGTGAAAAAACAAGTTGCGGTGTTAGGGCCACTAAGTCCATGGGCGATACAATGAATTATCAGCTTTATAATGTACCTAATGTCACCAGCGGAGAGATGGATATCATGTACACCGCTGGCTGTACGAGAAAATTTTAATCTATCTTTTTAATTTACCTTTTTAAAAAAGTGACAACGATAATCATAGTCTCTGTTGGTACTGTGGAGCATAAGCGCAACAAATTGACCACCATATTTTTTTATAGCATGCACACCCAGATCGATATTCGAATAAAGTGCATTATCCCGAGACGAAATTTCGCTACTTAAAAATTCACCTGAACGCTCGAAAGATTTAAACATAGCGCGATCTTCATCAGTCATATTGTCATATCTATTTTGAACTTCATTATCTTCCATATGGCCAGCGATGGCCATATGGTTCTGACCATCGACATTTGCAGCTACTAATACAAAAGCCAAAGGCTTGTCTGGCGCATCTTTTTTAAAACAACGTCCAGCCCACCAACCTGTCACTTCTTCAAAAGTTGCTTGTCCACCATCTTGATAAAATAACTCAAAAACATCATATTTGGAAAGATGATCGGCGCAAACAAAAACAGGCAATAACAGCACTATAATGAATTTCATTCGAATCTCCTAAGCATGACGAGTTCAATTTCTTACACTCTAATATGACACTGTCAAGTTTTGATCCGACTGGCACTAAGTTTGCTTTGCTCTTTATTAAACCTAAAGGTGGGGTCATTATGAAACTAATATTATTTAATATCTTTGTTTTTTTCTCAGCACAATCAGTACAAGCATTGCCTACATATGGAGCGTGGCCTGGCGCATTTGATAAATTACAAAAAATGTATGAGGCCTCTGGGGCGCCTAGTAGTATTGATGCTTTGCTTGTCGAGATATCTAAAACTAAGGGCTGCGCAGGCTCATATCAAAACTCTCCGAACTTAATCCTCAATTGGGCGCTGCCAGTTAAAGTAATTTACTCTTCGCCTGACTTTGGACCCGATTTTCCTCCTGAAGTAATAACCGGCATTGCGATGGACTCAACTACGAGAATTAGCAACTCAGTACCAGCGTCATTCTTTGCAAGCTACCGGGCTGTGTTAAGCTCGCAATCCTTAGAAGTTAAGACACTCGAATACTACAAGGGTGAGACGTGTGAAACAGTAGATGGAGTTTATGATTGTTATCCAGATACAGTATCGTCTGACATCCAAATAAACATTCGCCAAAACGAAAAGTATATTCAGATTAAAACTGATAACGCTTATGTGTACTGCTGGTAAAAATAACTTAACTTAGCTTAGCTTAGTATCTTAACCCAATTATAGGGATCGGCTTTTAAGCCATGTTGAATGGCCGAAATTTCAGCGTGCAGCCTTTGAGTCAGCTCGCCCGCTTTAAAATTATTAATGATCATTTTATGTTTATCTCCTGAAAGTTCACCCACAGAAGAAATAACAGCGGCAGTGCCAGAGCCAAAAACTTCTTTAAGAGTTCCGGCCTTATGGGCACTTGCAATTTCGTCGATACTGATTTTTCTTTCCTTAACAGGAATATTCCAGTTTTTTAATATTTGCAGAACGCAATCGCGGGTTGATCCCGCTAAGATAGTACCATCATTTAATTGGGGAGTAATAACTTCATCACCTATATAAAAGAAGACATTCATCGTACCCACTTCTTCTACGTACTTTCTCTCTGTAGCATCAAGCCACAAAACTTGTGAGTAGCCTTTTTTCTTTGCTAGAGTTGAGGCTTGCAGGCTGGCGGCATAGTTGGCGGCGGCTTTAATGGCGCCAAGTCCACCAGGAGCGGCACGTACGTGGTCTTCCTCGATCCAGATTTTGACAGGTGAAAAGCCTCCAGAGTAATAGGCACCGACCGGCGAGCAGATAATAAAAAATAAATATTTTTCAGAAGGGCGCACACCTAAAAAAGATTCGGTTCCAATGAGTGTCGGGCGAAGATAAAGAGCTGAGCCTATTTCGCTAGGAATCCAGGCCTCATCAATTTTAACCAGTGCTTCAATGGCTTCTAAAAAAATATCTTCTGGAATGGCCGGCATGCAAAGGCGGGTGGCGCCCGTGGCAATTCTTTTGGCGTGAAATTCCGGGCGGAAGAGGTGAATTTTTCCGGATTGTCCGCGAAAGGCCTTCATACCTTCAAACATCGCCTGGCCATAGTGAAATACCGAGGCTCCCGGCTCCATGAGAAAGGGGCCATAAGGAATTATTTTCGGATTTTTCCATACTCCGGAGTCATATTCTAAAGTGAACATATGATCAGCAAAATATTTACCGAAACCAAGCTGGTCTACAGGTGCTTTGGTTCGCGGGTTTTTTGTTTTTGTAATTTCAATTTCAGAATTCATAGTTTTCTTGTTCGTTTCCTTAGTTATTTCATTAAATACAATTTGCTATCAATCTATTCATTGAGTTACAACGATTTAGATGCGCAAGTTAATATTTATTATATTATTAGTAGGTTTTTCAGCAATTTACTATTATTCAACTTTACAGGATGAAAGCTCAATTGTTCAAAAAACGATCGCTGATGTGAAGAATATGGTTAAGAATTCAACAGTCTTTAAAAAAGATACAGACTCGAAAAAACATGACAGCGTGGACAGGACATCAGATAAGGGATTGGACGATTCTAGTGCTGTATCTTTGCAAAGCATGGACACTGAAGAGCTTAAAAAATGGATCAGTTCTGAGTCGAATTCGATGAATTCAGTTTATAACAAAACTGAAGAAATACAGATTAAATTAAAAGCACAGGCGCAAACTTTGTCGCCAGAGCAGTTTGAGACCCTAAAAAGTCTGGCATTGTATTCTGGATTACCGATTAATGAGCGTATTTTATCCGCTTATCTAATTACCTTGAGTTCTGCTGCTCCTTCATTAAACAGTTTATATGATATTGCTAAATCTGAAGTTCCTGATGTTGGTCCCATAGTTCCCCATTCAGAGGCAGAGCTCAGGCACACACAGGAGTTAGCGATTCGTTACATGCTAATTGATGAGTTATTTGAGCGAGCTAAAACAGATGCTAATGCTCAAGATAAGCTGAAGTTATTGGTGCAGACGGCATCATCAGAGCAAGTGCGTAACTACGCACAAAAAAAATTACAAGAGCTAAAATAATTATTGCCGTAGTCTAATCAAACTGAGTAGGATTTGCTGTCTTAAACGAGGGGAAATCATGAAATTTTTATTTTCGGTCTTACTTGCAGTTGTATCAGTAGGTTTTATTAACTCAGCAAATGCTTTTGATATCGGCGCAGATTGTGTTCCGCAATCTGAAATGAGGGCCATTGCAAATCATTTTACTCAGTTCTCTAATCTGGCTAATGCAGATTATTGCAACGATAATTCTAAAAACTGGCATTTAGTATCTTCAATTGTATTTATGAGAAAAACTCAATTTTCTCAAACCATGAAGCCAAGTAAAGACGAATTATTTACCGGCCGATTTGCAAAAAATTGGTATGACTATTTCATTGGTCGCATTAATAGATTAGAAGTTGTTGGCGATTGTCCAAAAGGTGTTATTGCTTACGTTTACAGTTTTGGCGATAAAACCATGTACACCTGTCCAGCCGCATTAACGACCAGTTTTTCATCTTTAGATAGAGCCAGTGTGATGATGCATGAAGCTCGGCATATTGATGGTTTCCCGCATATGACTTGTACTAAAGGTGCACGTAAAGGCATTCAGGGAGCTTGCGATGTTAAAATTGCTGACGGCGGATCTTACGCTATAACTGTAGAAACTTATGCGCAGTTAGCAAAGTTTGCTGAGGGTATACATCCGGCATTAAAATCCTATGCAAAGTCTTCGGCCGTTATTTATGCTGATGAGGCTTTTGAAAATCCGGTTAAAATTAATCGTACTGAGAACTTATTAGCTCTTACTAACA
Source organism: Bdellovibrionota bacterium (assembly GCA_038042235.1). Taxonomy (GTDB): domain Bacteria; phylum Bdellovibrionota; class Bdellovibrionia; order Bdellovibrionales; family Bdellovibrionaceae; genus Pseudobdellovibrio. The sequence goes on from JBBTEQ010000120.1 coordinate 9,735, forward strand.
ATTTAGACTTTCACTCAATAAATATTGTAAAAAACGAAACTAAAAAACTTGGGCAAGTTTCGGCATTAGGCCAAATAGTAAGAAGAGGTCAGCATATGATTCTCTTTCCGAATGATAAAACACTTAAAGCTCAGTATGTGTTTTCGAATAATGAGGGTGAGTTAGATCAATCGCCGTCTGATTTTATTACTGAGTACAACGCTCAGACTCCGGAACAAAAAGCTAATTTAGTTGACTTGCATATAGGTGCTCAATGGAGTGCGCGCGTTTATAAAAACAAAGTAACATTTGCCTGTGATCCTAGAGCACCAACGACGAATGATTTGCAGACACCCAATGGTTTAACCGCTGTGTCTTTGATTTATCCAGATGGTTATGCGCGTGACAAATACACCGCTTTAATTACAACAGTTAGTGGAGAAGTTTTGGAAGCTGGCTGCGTGAACAAACAGGCCTCTTTGAAGCTTTCAAATGTTAATCTGGATCAAAAATATTCACGTATTCAAAAGGCGGGCGGTCAGGTCTTCGGAATAACAGCCGATGGAAAGCTTTATAAGCTTGAAGCTGGTCGTTCTACACCGGTTATAACAGCGCTTGACGGAAGCATCGTTGAAATCGTTCCCCAGCAATCATTTGAGTTTTTCGAATAAGCTAATTGAGCCCGGCCAAACCAGACCAAGGTTCAGTAGTAAATAAGGATCCATTTTAGTAAAGTTAATACATAGACAATAACAGACTTTCACAGTCTCTAGTTGTCTATTTTTTTAAATTTATTGATATGGGGAAAAGATGAAATTATTTATCTATTTGGCAGCTCTGGTCTATATAGCGTGTTGTTTAACATCTTGCCAATGGTCAGGCGTTCGAAATCCCAATTCAATTAATGCTAAAGGGCGGCATATTATTATTACTATGCATGGTGTGCGTGGCAATGATCAAACCTATGGTGATTTTCATAGTATCATCAAAAATAATTTGGAAAAAGTAGATCCGTCGTACGTGGTTGAAAGTCATAATTGGACATTTCCTGTAGGTGAAAAAGTTGTCGAAACAAAATCTAATAATGGTCGAGATTTTGTATGGAAAACTCACCAGATTTCAAAAAAATTCAATGAAGATTTCTTTTTAGGTTCTCAGGCCTTATATAAAGATCTTGGGCCCAATGATAAAATTTCGCTGATAGCTTACTCGATGGGCGGCCTTATGGCCATGTCCTGGTACTATGATACCATGTTTAATTTTGCCGGAACGAACTTAAGTAAATATTCTCCGGATGTTCACGCCTTGCTTTTAAAAAGACTCGAGCGAGTTGAAAATATTATCGGGTTAGGAGCTGTTTATTGGGGTTCGACGGATACTGAGATAGGTTGGTCTTTTTTAGAGAACGGCAATTTATCCGAAATTAAAAAAGCCTTACCCAAGCTTAATGATTTTTGCAGCACATCCGGCGCAATGAAAATTATTGGTGATCAAAGCTTGATTTCGTCAGCGAGTTCTAAAAAAGAAGAATTAAGTCCGAAACAAAAAAATGGTCAATTTGTTAAGAGTTCGGTTTTAGCAACTTGCGCTGCCGTAAACTACTTTAATAGAAGTGATATTTTATACTATACAGATAAAGTTCCAGGTGTTGTTCTTTCGGGTATTAAAAAAATTATGACAAGCTTTGGAAATATGAGCCCGTATGAAATAGAAAGTATGCGTTTAACTAGCGACACAATTAATGAAATGCGAAAAGGGCGTATTAAGCATTTATTAAATAATGATCTGAAAAATAGATTTAAAGCTAAATGGACCAGTATGGTTGGCGTTTTTCCTTGTTTGGGTAAAAAAGATAAAGGGCTAACGTGTACCGAGTTTTTAAATGAAGATCATAAGATTTTAAATGATGGATTTGTGAGATTATTTTCGGGACTATACCGCCGCGAAACGGATGGCCCGGTGATTAGCCCAAGTGCCGTAGCGGATTTTATTTTTTATACAGAAAATCCGGGAAATGAAGAAGCAAGTATTACTGCGGAGCAGTTTTTGAATACACATAAATTGCAACGCGATACCGAGGTCGATAATAAAGAAATTTTTATTGAGAACATGCATGCAACTGTTACCCCGGCCCTTGAGGCTATAACCGGCTCACTACAGTCGATGGCAAGTTCAGCCGCCAATGCTATGAAAAAATTTGATACAAGTCTTGGCGTGGATGTGGTGATTATTAACAAAGAATGTGCTGCGCCAGAAAAGTGCCAACATCCGAATTATAAACACATATTACACGCGCTTGGTAACTGCGATTCAGTTACATCAGGCAATTGTGATCAAAATTTTGTGAATCAATACTATCGCGTAGGACAAAGCTCCGAGCGCTTTGTTGAAAATGATAAACTAAAAGAAGAAATGGGCAGTTTTGTTTTAACGATGAATATTCGATTGCCGAAAACATTTCAGTTAACACCAGAAATGAAGACCAACATTATGAAGCACTTTAAATTCAATATTATTGGTAAATATGGTATAGGTGTGTGGGGAGAGCGACGAGTGGATGATGTTACGGCGCCCTATGGGATGCAAATAGTCCGTAAGGCCGAGATCGCAAGTTCATTTATGACTGTCAGATCCTACACTGACAGCCAAGTACTCAGAGTATATTTTATGGGTCGAGCATGGGCAAAACCTGGTCAGGTCGCAGCAGCCAAGCAACTATTAGAAAAAGGCGTGCCGTTAACATTTACAGTTGATCTTCCGGGCGTAAAACCAAGAAAGGTCACCGCTGTAGTTAAGCCTACCTATTCAACTTATGTTGATATGTACATGAAGTAGCTACATGAAGTAGCTGGCACCGCAAGAAACAGTGTGTCTAAGGGTGCCAGCTACCTTTTAAGCTAAATTATGCGCCAGCAACATTTCACGATACTTTGGCAGTGGCCAAAGTTCATTTGATACTAATAATTCTGAGGCATCAACCGCGTCTCGTAATTTGAATGAAGCCGGTTGCAGCTCTTCCATTATTTCCCACATGCGCTTATTTTCATCCATACCTTTTCTTGATTTTTCAACTTTGGTTCTAAAAGTAGCGAATGTTGAAAGAACGTCAGCAAAAACCTCTTCGAATTCAGTGATTCTGTTTTTGTGTTGTTTTTTTAGAGCCGGTGAAGTCATTGATTCATGGGCCGCACCTAGTTGTTCCATTTGTTTTTCTAATGTCGGAATAATGTAAGTGCTGGTGAGCTCAAGTAAGCTTGAGTGCTCGATATCCAGGGTTTTTACATAGCGTTCAACCGCTATATGGTATCGCGAATCAATCTCTTCTTTAGACAATACTTTTGTATCCACTAAAAATTGAGTTAACTTTTTGTCCTTTAAAACTTCAAGAGCTTCAGGGGTGGTGTTTAAAATAGGTAGACCGCGCTTTTTTGCTTCGGCTTTCCATTCGTCAGAATAACCATTGCCACTGAAACGTATTGTTTTTGTTTCTTTCACTATTTTACGAATCAGCTCCATAACTGCTTCGTCGCGCTTTTTCTTTTTCAGTAAGTCTTTAAGCTCAATTGTGGACTCTCTGAAAGAGGCCGCTACAGCCGCATTCAAGAACGACATAGGAACCGCTACATTTTGTGAAGACCCCACAGCTCTGAATTCGAACTTATTACCAGTAAAAGCAAACGGACTGGTGCGATTTCGATCGGTGTAATCTTTTGAAATATTTGGAATCTGGCTAACACCTAAATCTATTATTTGTTCGTCGGTAGCTTTTAAGGCCTTGCCGGATTCAATAGAGTTTAAAATGTTTTCAAGCAAACTTCCTAAGAAAACTGAAATAATTGCAGGTGGGGCTTCGTTAGCTCCTAAACGATGATCGTTTCCAGGGCTAGCAATCGCAGCACGCATGGCCGCTGCATTCTTATGAACAGCTCTTAAGGTAACGGCCAGACAAGCTAAGAATCTTAAGTTTTGGTGAGGGGTATGGCCAGGTTCTAAAAGATTTTCACCTTTGTCATTCGCCATGGACCAGTTGTTATGCTTACCTGATCCGTTAACACCGGCAAAAGGTTTTTCATGCAGCAAGCAGATCATGCCATGCTTAAGTGCTACACGTTTTAAAACCTCCATAGTTAAAAGATTATGGTCTGAAGCAATATTCATGTCCTCAAAAATTGGTGCTAATTCAAACTGTGATGGTGCCACTTCATTGTGGCGGGTTTTTATCGGAATTCCTAATTTATAGAGTTCAAATTCGGCTTCTTGCATGAAAGATTTAACGCGAGAAGGGATGGCTCCAAAATAGTGATCTTCTAATTGCTGTCCGCGGGCCGATGAGGCTCCTAATAAAGTACGACCGGTCATAAGTAAATCCGGGCGAAGGGCTGCGAAGTTTTTATCAACTAAAAAATATTCTTGCTCAGCACCTAAAGTGGTTTGTACTTTTTTTGCATCCACATCACCGACTAATTTTAAAAACTCAACGGCTTCGTTTGAAAGCACATCTACAGATCTTAAAAGTGGAGTTTTATTATCCAGAGCTTGGCCATGGTATCCAAAAAATACAGTGGGAACACAAAGTGTTTTTCCGTTATCCTCTTCTATAATAAATAAAGGAGATGTTGGGTCCCAAGCGGTGTAACCCCGAGCTTCAAATGTAGAGCGCATTCCGCCAGATGGGAATGATGAAGCATCTGGTTCACCTTGAATCAATTGCGATCCTGTGAATCTTTCAATCACTCTTAATTCAGAATGGTTAGCATGTTGAATAGAAATAAAGGCATCATGTTTTTCAGCTGTTAAGCCTGTCATGGGTTGAAACCAGTGGCAGAAATGAGTAACACCCTTGGTTACCGCCCATTCTTTTACAGCGGAAGCAATGGATTCAGCGGTTTCTTTTGGAAGTTTTTTTCCAAAGTCTAAAGTTTTAATTAAATGTGAGTAAGCATCCTTAGGCAATTTTTCTCGCATATGAGCTAAACCAAAAGTCATGCAACCGAAATACTCTGATATAGGGGCTTCTTTGCCGAATTGATCTTTAATTTTATCGATTTTTCTGACGGGTGCCTCAGTCGAGGCTAAAAATGCATTTGAGCGCGAATTAGTCGCGGTTTGCGACGTCGTCGTATTCATAGGGACTCCTTTGGTTCTTAAAGAATAAAGCTGTTTTTCGTTTTGCTTACTCAGTAAGAGTTATGGTTAAAAGCTTCTCTCAGAACAAAAAGCTATGAGAAAGAGCCAGTGACAGTCTAAATGATTAGAGATTAAAAGCAAGGCTAATGCAATTTGTTAAGCTCGACTGAATTCGAAAAGGGCCATTTCAGTAAAGAATTGGCGGCGTCTTTCTGTCATAACAGGTGCTTTCATCGGGGCTTCGATCGTTTTTTGAACACGCTGGCCTTCAATTGAGTAGATGACAACACATTTGTAATCTTCAAAGGGGAGTAAGGCTAAAAAATTATCTTCACCTTCAAAGAAGTCTACAGACGGGGTTTCAGTGGATTGCTTAAAACTCCAGTTTTTAATATTTTTTAATGGTAAGGCTAAACGACTGAATAAAAAACCCTCTGAAATAAAATCATAGAATGTAAAATCCACGTTTTTAATTTTTTCACAACAGAGTGAGCTCACATCTGCAAAATCTCGCGTGATGGTGATAGCTTTTAGAACCTCGTCAACTTTTTGCATCCAAACAGACCAGGTTTTTTCGCCAGTAGAAAGGTAGCTGAGCTTGATTTCCACGTAGGGTAAATGAACCCGGTAGCCGACTTCTAGGCCCGAGGGGCGCCCTTTCAGGGCGTCCTCAATAAGAGTGGCCACATCGGATTCACCGAGGCCAAGAGTGTCCCATGATTTTGTAATTAATTTAGTTTGATTTTTTGTTTTTTCAGTTAAGTCCGCCAAGATATGGTTTTTCCAGATACTTTCAATTTCTCGAGGAGGACCTGGCAGCACATAGATAGTTTTTTTATTAACAAAAAGTTTAAAACCGTTTGCGGTTCCTTCAGAATTAAATAAAATTTCAGATTTTTCAGGAAAATAGCACTGCTGTTTTTGTCTTTCATGAACAACAAAACCGCGCGACTTTAAACGTTCTTGAATGTGTATCCATGAGGTTTCATCGAACTTCATGGGTAGCCCTGACCACTCGGCAATAAGATCGCGGGTGAAGTCATCTGAAGTGGGGCCCAAACCTCCGGTTACAAAAATTATATCATGATTAGAATTTTCTTCAGTATCTGAGGATGTCTCTAAAAATTTCAGTGATTTTAAGATAATTTGCCTGTCGTCAGGCACGGTTAGATGCGTTGTGACGATCACGCCTAAGGCTTTTAGTTTAGTCGATAAATTAGCAGCGTTCTGATTTACAATTTGCCCAGTTGTGAGCTCGGTTCCAATTGCTAATATTGATGCTTTCATGAGCAAACCCTTATGTAATAGGAAACTAAAAACTTTATCTGATATAATAAAACTGCTACAGTCAAGTCTTCAAAAAATGTTTTAAGGGACCAACTCTAATGGATAATTGGAAAAATTTTGATCTTTTGAATCCCACTGACGAGCATAAAATGCTGCGTGAGATGATTAAAAATTTTGTTCAGGCGGAAGTAGAGCCTCAAGCCCATAAACACGACAAAGAAGAAAAATTTAACTTAGAATTATTTAAAAAATTAAGTGAATTGGGACTACTTGGTATTACAGTTCCTGAACAGTATGGCGGAGCCGGAATGGACGCAACCGCTGTTGTCATTGCTCATGAAGAATTATCATCAAGTGATCCGGGATTTTGTTTAGCTTATCTGGCTCATACGCTGCTTGCCGTTAACAATTTGGCCGTTAATGGCTCTGACGAGCAAAAGAAAAAATATCTACCGGGTCTTAGTGATGGAAGTTTAATTGGAGCCATGGCGATGTCAGAGCCTGACTACGGTACGGACGTGCTTGGAATGCAAACCACGGCAGTTAAGCAAGGCGAGTATTATATTCTCAATGGCCGTAAGATGTGGATCACCAATGGTGCGGTGGATGATAATAAAACGCCTTGTGACTTTGTTTGGGTGTACGCAAAAGTCGGTGAAAAGAATGGCAAAGCCTTGGTTTCAACATTCATTGTTGAAAAATCAGATATGGGTTTTTACGTCGGTCAAAAAATTTCCGATAAATTAGGAATGCGAGCTTCCAATACGGCTGAATTAGTTTTTGAAAATTGTAAAATTCCGGTGAATAGGCTGGTGGGACAAGAGGGTGATTCTATGCACCACATGATGCGCAATTTGGAAATTGAGCGTGTGGGTTTAGCAGCGATGGCACTTGGAATTGCGCGTAGATCTCTTGAGATTATGAATAAATATGCCTCAGAAAGAAGTGCTTTTGGTAAACCCTTGAATTTTTATGGTCAGATTCAAAAGTATATTGCT